>NZ_JAPFCD010000100.1:0-6908 GCF_026153155.1 Photorhabdus aballayi
GTGGCCTGCATTGAAGACCCGCTCTGGGACGAGACGCGCTACGGCTACAATGCGAACGACCAGGTGGTGACCGCCCAGTTTGGCGGGCCGCGGGCCTGTGACGAACAGTTTGTGTATGATGCCGGCCAGAACCTCCATTACCACAAACGGGTGCCGGAACAGCTCAGCGAAGACCTGCGCCAGACCTACCACACCCAGCAGGCCGGCCGGGTCGTTCAGCACGGCGCCTGCACTTATCGCTACGATGAAAACGGGCGGCGGACAGAGAAAACCGAGCAGCGATGGGGTCACCGGCCGCGGACCTGGCGCTACCGCTGGGACGCGCACGACCGGCTGACCGGGGTTATCAGCCCGGAAGGAACGCGCTGGCGCTATTGTTATGATGCCTTCGGGCGACGGATTAGCAAGCGGAAGGAGACCGACACCGCCGGACCGCCGGCCAAACCGACCGCGATAATCGGCTACGATTACCTGTGGAGCGGAGAGCAGCTGATTGAAGAGACGCCGGTGTATGCGGACGGCACCGTTGACTATGAACAGAGCATTCACTGGCTCTATGAGCCGGGTGCCCTGACCCCCTCGGCCCGGTATGAAAAAGGCCAGCTGTACTATGTGGTGAGCGACCATCAAGGGACGGTGCGGGAAATCCTGACCGAGGAGGGAGAACTGCTCTGGGCGGGCCGATTACTGACCTGGGGCGAGCCGGAGCGCTGGCCGGTGCTGACGGTCAACGACCCAAGGAACCTGACGTGTAATTTCCGGTTTTGTGGTCAGTACGAAGACAGGGAAAGCGGTTTGTTTTATAATCGGCACCGTTATTACGAGAGTGAAACAGGCCAGTACTTATCGCCAGACCCGTTGAACTTAGCCGGAGGAGTCAATCCTTACAGTTACGTGCATAATCCGGCGAACTGGATTGACCCGCTGGGATTAGCGGGTTGTGATCCTACTGGATACCATAAACGCAAGGCCCTTCGAACAGATGTTTATAATGCTCAACGTCCTACGGCTGGTCGTCATGCAACAAAACATATCAACGCAAAAGATATTAATGAAGCTAAAAATCTGAGTGTAGGTAAAGGAAGCTTAGATAAAAGACCTGAAGCATCTTATTTCCCGGAATATGCAAGTAAGGTAGCTGGCTTTGAGAAACAAGCTGCATATGGAGCTATTCGCAATGGCCATGCTTTTGACCACGGCGGAACTCGATTCATGTTCTATAAAAACCCTACCGGTCATGTTGGGTATAATGAAGGGCAATTGACCAATTGGGTAAGAATCGAAATGACGAATGCCCCTATTCCTACTATTCACAGTTTCCCGGCATCGTTGGAACAAGTCGGAAAATACATTCCCGGAGTTCGTTAATGAAAAAAGATATATGGAAGAATATTCAGCCCTTGAGAATACCTAGTAGGTGGGTAATTGATGTAAATAATTTCTATGACTATGAACCTACTAAAGAAAATATGGATTGGTTCTATGGATCAATTTTGATTAGTGGACATAATTCTCTTGATGGCCTTTGCTTTGATTCACGGTATGAACCAGAAGGAGATCCTAACGGTTTATTTGTATTAGATTTTTTTATCATAAAAACAAATAAAAAGACAGGAAAAATAGAAGAGGAAAAATTCCTAGGTAGCAAGCAAACAAGAGATAAAGCCAAGTTCATTAACATACTTGAAGAATTTATGTTTACTGGAAAATATGAATAGTTAAATTTAAAGCCGGAAAGATCCCTGCAATCTTTCCGGCCTTTTTTATTATTTTTATGCTTAAAATAAATATTTCACAGGGTTGATGTTATATATTAAATATATAATTTAAAATCACAAAAATACAAAATAAATAAGAGGATAAAAAAAGAAATAATACAGAAAAATATAAAAATCATGGTAAATATATACATAGGCTATATTTTAGCTATTTTATTCTGTTTTCTCCCTGAAACAGTAAAAAGCCGGAATCGCTTCCGGCCGGCTTCTTTCTTACCGTGGTGAATACCCGTGATACGCCAATGCAGACTGGAGCCGCCCTATCGCGGCCTTGATAACCCAGGCTTCCGTATCATCAACCGCACAGGCGCGTATCTCTACCCAGTTCAGCCGCTTAGCCAATTGGGCCAAGGCCAGCGCTTCAATGTGAGTTAACTGAATTGATCCATTTGTACATGGTGAAATTACAGAATTCCCTAAAGATTTACATTTTGGTCAAAATAGAATAGCACCAAACTTTAGTAATATTGGAAGTCAGGCAGATCCTTTGATAACAGGAAGACCTATTTTGGATGTAGCAAAAGATATTCATGTAGGAAAAATTAGTCCTGAGGTTTTTGTCATCTCATACACAACTGATCCTGTGAGTGGTAAACCAGTAACACTTAATAACCGTGGATTAGCAGCGTTGGTTGAATCTGGAAAATTCCCACAACACGCAATACATGTTCCTTATGAACACGTGCCGAAACATTTAGTAGAGGATATTCGGGATAGGCCACCGTCTAGGTCTATAAATATTACACAAAATAAAGATGGTTCTGGGCTTGTTAAGACAATTGGCTGCAAAAAGAATTAGGAAATGATATGACAATACAGTTAATACCAGAAAAAACAGAGTTTAAAATATCAACTACAGACCTTGAAGCTGTTTATACAGAATCAGGGGGCGTCAAATTGAGACTTGACACTCAAAGTATTGATGATTTTAGAAATAATATATATCGCAATATGGAGATTCATTTTTTTACTGTGGCTGAGGTCAAGTGTATTACTATGAATTTCTTTGATATTAATCATCAGAATTATTCAATAGAAGGACAGAATTTCACAATAAATAGAATTGAATTTTGGGCAAGAAATGGATATCACCCAGATCCAGGGTTTTATCAAGTGATTAACTCTAACATATTGAATAGTAAAAGGTCATTATATGATCCTAAAAATATATTTGATTTAAAGCATTATTTGATTAATGGCAATGATAGCCATGTAGAAATAATTGCATCTAAATATGAATACAGATATTTATAAATAGTAATTAAAACCGGAAAATCCCCGTGATCTTCCGGTCTTATTCATGATAATCCGGCGAACTGGATTGATCCCTTGGGATTAGCGGGTGAAAACTGTTCTCAAGTGAATCATATACCGAAATTGAAAAAGCTAAACTAGATGGTTGGATAGTTGATTCCTTTAAAGACGGTAAATATAAAACTGTAGTCACAACTCAGGATACATACGTATACCGTGTTTATGGTGGAAATGCTAAACCGGGCGGCTCATTCGTATCAGATCTTCCGACATCTAATCGCATACAAGCCAAAATTGATGCAGCTCTTCTACCTGAATGGAAAAATACCAGGGAATTTGAAGCTCAAATATTAGTTCCTAGAGGAACTACGCTCCATGTAGGTCAAGTTGCACCGCAAACAACAAAATCTGGAGCAGTTCTCAAGGGGGAAGCAACTCAAATCCTCTTGCCTAGAGATTGGGATCAATCTTGGATAAAGAATATGAAATCTATTCCATCAAAATAGAGACAATCACATGAATAACAAAGAGTTAATAAGTTTAGTCAAAAACATAATTTCCGATTTGGAGTCACTAGCAAAACTTAGACAAGAAAACAAATTAGATTCAATTATAACCCTTTATAAAAAAACGCTTTTATCTTTAGAATCAGGGGAGCTAAAAGACAATATTGTGAAGAATATGACCAGAGGGTATCTAGAAATCTATAGTGATTACGACAATCCCGTACTTGGCCTAATGTATACATGCGAAAAAGAGCTGGATAAACATATAAACTCATAGCTCATTGTTTAAGTTAAAGATTTATAATTAGAAAGCCGGAAAGATCCCCGAGATCTTCCGGCCCTATTCTACTTGACTCTCAATGTAAGGGCGGAATCTGACGTGTAATTTCCGGTTTTGTGGTCAGTACGAAGACAGGGAAAGCGGTTTGTTTTATAATCGGCACCGTTATTACGAGAGTGAAACAGGCCAGTACTTATCGCCAGACCCGTTGAACTTAGCCGGAGGAGTAAATCCTTACAGTTACGTGCATAATCCGGCAAACTGGATTGATCCTCTGGGATTAGCGGGTTGTCCGCCAAAACTGAATCGCCGCCAAGCGTTAAATAAAGCTAAAGATTTAGCTGGAATACCACGTTCACAGCAGCCAGCTAGACAATGGACAGTTGGAAATGATCCTAAACGAAGAGGACAAACGAATTATCAATATTCAGAAGATGCAGGTTCTCATGGTCGTTATTACGAATATATGGATGGACGTGGTTATAAGAAAGTTGTGCTTGAGCATACCGCTGATCCTAGAGCGGCATATCCACATGCACATGCTGGTCAAGCAAAAACAGGAGCTAATCCTAGAACATATGATTTTAAAGAAAACAGATACCAGAAGATAACAGACCCTAAGACCAACGATCACCATATCTATTATGAATAATAAACTTGAAGAGAAGTTATTGCTGCTAAGAGCAAAGAGATATATTGATAAAATTCATGGAATTGAAAATATATTTATATCTTTATTTAACGAAAAAGAGTTTCAATGGCATAAAGAAATATGTAGCAATATTTTGAGAAACAGAGAAAAACCAAAATGCAAGTTAAATCTTCCTGTAAAAGAGGAGGAAGTATACTCGTATATGCGTTCTAAAATACATATTGGTGAACACTATAATTACTATATGTTTTTTGAAGGAATAGTGATGTTTTCATTTAATATTATTGACTTACAATGCTTTTTATCTAGCTGCTATGCATTAAAGAGAACGTTTGATGTGTGCGTTTTATTGCTTAACCCAATGAAGGTTATTGCTATAAGTGAGGAAGAATACGAGCTAAGTTTTTACGATAAAACTATGTAAATATAATGAAATAGCCGGAAAGATCCGCGTAATCTTCCGGCCTTCTTATAATCTAGCGGGGCGCATACCCACACGGAGTTTACCGATGGCTCTCTTATAAGAGAATTAATCCAATGGTTTAATTCCGTCTCAAAAAAAACAGTTTATTGCCAAGGTTATATTTTTTATAAAATGAAATTTTCTTTATCCATGATCAGAACAATATTATTGAAATGACTCTTAATGATGCTTTTCATCCACATGAAGAAAATATGATTTTAAAAACAATAATCAGATGGATACGAAAAATAAAATATAGTCTGGTCAAATGTCTACAACCAAATGTGGAGAGTAAATGAATGAATTATTATGTATTAATGAACGATTATAATTCTTCACTCATGCCAAGATACCCTCATGCTATAGTAGATACCGAGAAGAAAATTAATGAAAAATGGGATTATGAAGGCTCCAGGCATGATATGCCTTATTATCTATTAGATAAGGAATGCCCTAATACTTTGTATTTATTATGTAATAAAAATATTGGGAAATTGGGGTTTAATTATTATCAACACAATATGGATTGTGTCCTATCTGATAGATTTTTCTATATTATCAATGAATTTAAATTAAGCGTTAGTGTTTTAAAAAAGTTAATTTCAACATCTATTAAATATAGAAGTTTAATTCCTCATAAATTATCTTTTCATAATGAATCATTAAATTATGATATTTTTTCAATACGGACTATTTTATTAGCAGGATTTATCTTTATTTCATAAAAAGTAGCTAAAAAATTAAGTAAATAAAATATCAAAGGAATAAAGCTAATTAAATTAGATGAAGTCTTGAATCACTATTGTGTAGATTCTAGATACGACATTAAAGCTAATGTCAAAAAAGGGAAAATAAAATCACCCTAAGCTAATAGTAAAAAGCCAAAAAGATCCCCATGATCTTTCAGCTTTGTTATTTTTATGTTTAAAACAAATAGCTTACGGGGTTAGACTTATATATTAAATATATAATTTAAATCAAAAAAAAATATAAAACAAATAAGAGGATAAAAAAAGGAATAATACATAAAAATATAATACTCATAGTAAATATATACATAGACTATATTTTAACTATTTTATTCTGCTTTTTCTCTGAAACAGCAAAAAGCCGGCATCGCTTCCGGCTGGCTTCTTTCTTACCAAGGTGAATACCCATGCCAACGCCGACGGGTTAGTGCAATGGCAAAACATCAAGGTAATCATCACGGATATACTGATGCAATAAGCAATGCTCTGGATACAATAAATTTAAATCAATAAATTAATACCATATCGAAACAAGTAACTCACATAAAAAATATAGCCAAAAAAGATATGGAGAATAGCAACATTATTAAACCAAAAAATAGGTATAACACTCATATTCAGGGGAAAGACGTAAATTAAAAAGTAAGACAAAGCATCTTTGATCTCTGGAGTAAAATTTTAGGATAATTTAATATGGGTGAGATAATAAATTTTTATATGGAACCTGTTAAATTTTTTAAAAGTTCGGATTTTTTATCCGGTTCTATTGAAGAGTTTAATGAATATGAAATTATTCATAATAAAGATAGGGCATTAAAACTTTTTTTCGATCAAGACATACCAGGCAACTCTATGGTTTGAAGTGATTTTTTCTCTGATCGGGTATCCGAGTTTTATCTTCATGAGGATTATAAAAAAGCAGAAAAAGATATCCTTGATAGAGTAAAAATATCTACCCAGGATCAAGTTAAAGAAAATATGAGCAAAAGAAAATAATATCTTATAAGAAATAAACAAGGGTTAGTTGATAACATAAAATACGATAATTTTCTAAATGAATTCAATGAAAAATATAATGACAGGTTAAATATGATAAACATTCATCAATATTTATTTTCTTTTAATCAGAACGCTAAATTAGAAACCCTATTTTCTATATTCAAAAAAGGAATTATGCCGTGCAGTATAAAAAAAGACAAAAAGGCATGAGTTATTTTCAATTCTAT
>NZ_JAPFCD010000101.1:0-6859 GCF_026153155.1 Photorhabdus aballayi
CTGACCGAAGCGGGGGAACTGCGCTGGGCGGGCCGATTACTGACCTGGGGCGAGCCGGAGCGCTGGCCGGTGCTGACGGTCAATGACCCACGGAACCTGACGTGTAATCTGCGGTTTGCAGGCCAGTACGAGGACTCGGAGAGTGGGTTATACTATAATCGCTTTAGGTATTACGATAACGAGATCGGGCAATACCTCAGTGCCGACCCATTAAATCTTAGTGGGGGATTTAACCCATACGGGTATGTGCATGATCCGGTAAATTGGATTGACCCACTGGGATTAGCAGGGTGCCCCATCAGAGAGGTTAATGGAACAAAGATTTTTGGTATAGGCCAGAAAGATAAAACTCCTAGTCATGATCAGTTTTCAGAAGTTATAGCCAATAAACTTGCAATGAGTGGTAAATTTAAAGAAGTTTATTTAAATAGGTCATATAGTTTTGCTAATGGAAAAGGAACTTCAGGAAGAAGACCTGATGTTATGGCTATTGACGTTAATGGTAAAGTCCATTCAATTGAACTTGCTTCAAAAACTGATATGGGCAAAAAACTTCCAACATTAACTTCACGTAACGAAACAGCTATGAGTAATTTACCTGTTAATAAACAAGGTGATATTCTGGTCTTTGAACATCCATATAAGGCCGCAGATATGAAATCGATGTTAGATAACCTAATATCAAGTATATAGGTAAAATTTATGTACACAGGTATAGCGATATATAATTCAAAAGAACTATCTCCAATTGCCGCTTATGAATTAGGTAGCTTATTTTTTAGCATTTTTGATATTCCGATAACTGGTGCTGGGTATTATAAATATATAAAAAATGGTGCTCATCCCGGTGATCATGATTTAATAGAGATTTCTTTTTCTGAACTCAAAGAGAAAATCTTTTCTCAAGAAGCGACAGCTTTTAGGATCTATTACGAGCAAGAAGATTATACACCATGGTTATCATCGTTTGGTTATACAACTAATGAATTTGGTGGTTTTTATCATATAGACGCACAGTTTCCTAATAAGATTGGTAATCATGAAAAGATTATTTCATTTATAAAATTACTAGTTGATAAGGTGAAGTTTCCTTATGGAGTGATATATGATAGCGACAGGGTAACAAAAACTTTTTATTATGCGAGAGGGGATAACTTAGTAAATATATACCCATACGAAAATCCATCTATTTTCAAAAGGGAAACTCCTGGAAGGTTTAATGGGAAGGAAAGATATAATGATAATATGTTAAGGATGGTCTATCCTTATAATATTATAAATAATTTTCATCTTGAGATTAATATTGGAAACATTAATTTAAAACAATGGATATTAGGTAATAAAGAGCACGGTTCATTAGAAAAATTAAATGATGAATTGTGGCTATGGAAAGTTAAAGAAACTCATCTTGATGAAATTAATAAATACTGTGGAGAAGCAGGTATTTTAATAGCCTGGAAAACCCCACCATCTAAGAAAATAACCAAGAAATTACCTTGATAAAAAGCCGGAAAGATCCTAGCGATCTTCCGGCTTTATTCATGATCGAGAGGCTAGGGATGCGATAAGAAAGATTCAAATGGATATGAAAAACAAGATCTGGTCAGGAAACGTAACTACAACAAAATGTGGGAGATTGAATTGATGAATTACTATATCTTAATGAACGATTATACATCTTCAATAATGCCAAGATACCTTCATGCTATTGTGGATACAAAAAAACAAGTAAATAACAATTGGGATTATAACGGCTCTGAATACTCATTCCCCTATTACATGAAAGAACCAGAGTGCCCTAATCAATTGTTTTTATTATGTAATAAAGATATAGGGGCTCTAAAGTTTAATTATTATAACCACGGAGCAAGCCATATTGCATCTGATAATTTTATTGATTTATTTAGTGATTTAAAGATTTGTGAAGTTATATCAAAAAAATTAATAGCAACTTCAATCAAAGATGGTAATACACTTAGGGATGATTTTAACTACATGTATTTCATAGGTGATGATACTTTTCTAGATTCAAATAGATCTGAATTAGAAGAAGACAGACTTGGCTCTTTAATTCCTCATAAATTGACTATTAACAATCCATACTGCATTGATGTATTTACACTACGTAGCACTTTACTTGCTGATTTTTTATTTCTTTCCGAGTACGCAGCAGAAATACTTGTAAAAAAGAAAGTTAGTGGTGTGAAAATAATTAAACTAGATGATGCATTTAAAAATTATTGTATAGATTATGGATATGATATAGAAAGAAAAAGAAAAAAAATAAAGAAAAAATTACCATAATATTAATATAGAATAGCTGAAGGAGGTATTAGAAATTTTGTGTCATTTCAGGAAACTACCCAAAAAAAGAAATGACACATTCCTCAAACCAATGATGTGTAAGCATGCAACAAACTCATATTGACGTGAAAGACTAGACGTACATTACGTCAGTCGGCAAAGGTATTTTCCAGGGAGAGTAACAGATCTTAGTTTTGCGACTACTCTTAGATAAAATAGGTATCGGTAGACAAATGAACTCTGCATCTAATGGTATTCATATTCCGGGTAGTGAATCCGCCATGAAAGCAGATGTCGGAAAAGGAATGAAGGTTTTCCACAGCAGTAATCATAATATATACTCAGAGGAAGTAAGACAGAGGATAGATGTTGTAAGAGCCGATTACGAAGATAAAAATATAACTGAGAGAGAAGCAAGGGATGCAATACGAAAAATCCAAATGGATATGAAAAATAAGATTTGGTCAGGAAATTCATCTACAACCAAATGTGGGAGATTAAATTAATGAACTATTATGTTTTAATGAATGATTATAAATCATCGTCAATTCCAAGGTATCTTCATGCCATTGTAGACACAAAGAAACAAGTAAATGAAAAGTGGAATTATGAAGGTTCAAAATATTCTTTTCCCTATTATATGAAAGATCCAGAATGCCCTGATGGATTATTTTTATTATGCAATAAAAACATTGGAGACTTGAGGTTTAATTATTATAAACATGGCCGTGCTCATATCATGTCAGATTATTTCCTTGAATTCTTTAATTCTTTCATAACCAGTGCTTTTATTTGTAAAAAGCTATTGGCAACATCAATTAAAGATGGAAGGGTGATAAGAGATGATATTAATTATGTTCATTTTACAAATAAGGAAGATTTTCTTGATTTAGAAAAATCAGAATTGGAAGAAGACAGGTTTGGGGGAGTTATTCCTCACAAGTTAGTTTTTAATGAAAATGTGCTAGATTATGATGTTTTTTCTATAAATAGAACTTTATTATCAGGTTATATCTTTCTTTCTGAGATAGCTACTGAAAAGTTTATAAAGAAAGAAATAAAAGGGTTGAAGTTAGTAAACTTGGATGAAGCATTTAAAGAATATAGTATAGATTATAGATATGACATTGAGAGCAGCAAGAAAAGGGTAAAAAGAAAATTGCCGTAACCCCAATGAAATGTATCAGATAATGGTACGATTATATTCCTCTGTCATCTTTATAATTCTGATTCAATGATGTATGGAGGAATATCTAAAAAAACCATAATATACCAATTTCAGCAATTGTAGGAGAAGAAAGAAGTAAAGTGAATGTTAAAAAGATAGAAATTTTAGATACTATTAAAAATGAAGCAATGAAATCACTTTACCCACTAAAAATGAGTGGAAATATAAATGATGATCTTATACCAAAGGCATTGCTTTCTGGAATTTATCTATTGCCGGTAGGAATAAGCTCTGAAAATCATATTCGTTATAACAAAAAACTAGATGAAATATCTATCAGATTAATGGATTGTTTTAACATGATAATATCTGGTAAATCTGTCGATGACCTTAAAACTGAAAGTGATGAACCGAGAATAATATGAAAAATGAAGAAAAATAATGTCTTATAAAACAGGCAAGCCGTATGGGTGTTTTTCTAATTTTTCAAGATATAGTTTTTGGGAGAATGATACATATTAGCCAACTGTTGAGCATTATTTTCAATACAATAAACTAATTGACATTAACGTTAGGAAATCAATAAGAGAAGTGGATTCGCCAATGAATGCAACCAAAATAGGTAGGAATAGAAATAATAAGGTTGTAGATAATTGGAATGAAATTAAAGATGATGTTACGCGCTTTGCTATTTTAGAGAAATTTAGGCAAAATTCTGATATTCAAAAAATATTATTATCTACAGATAATCTTCATATTATCGAACATACAAAAAATAATTCCTATTGGGCTGATGGAGGTGATAGTTCAGGCAAGAATATGTTAGGTATCATTCTCATGGAAACTAGAGAGATCTTACTCCCAGAAAAGCTAGGTTAATCGCTTAACGTTAAGCCGGAAGCTCCCTCAATCTTCTAGCTTTGTTGTTATTTACCAGATTAGCTCATAGGAATACTAAATGTGGAGGCGGATCATGATACCAGAAAAAGTAAGTAATTATATTAAATCCAAAGATTGGTATATCTTAAAAGAAGATAAAAGTAGTTGTATTGATACCATTCGTTCTTTGGATATAGAGCTGTCATCAGAGTTCTCATCTTTCTATCAGGAAATAAATAACTTTTCACAATTCTGCTACACATTCCCCTATTCAACCCATTGCTATATATAGAGTTATGAGTGGTATAAGATGTAGCACTATTTTGGAATCTTATTTATATTGTGATCTGATCAGTCCCAAACCAATAGCTGGCTTATTAGATATTGATGATATAAAAGAGCAACTTGATTATGTGAAAGATAGATATGATTTACCTGATGAATATATTCCTTTAACTTCAGATGAAAGTGAGGGCATGTATTTATTTAATAAGAAAAATGGTTCAGTTTATGATTTTAATCTATCTGAGTATAGCTCTTTTATGAAAGGAAAAATAAACGCACGGTGGAAAACGTTTAATGATTTTTTAATATGGTATTTTTACGAAAACAACGTGGATGATATTTAAAGGTAATAGAATAATATTATAGGTAAACAATAAAAGCCGGAAATATCTTCGCGATCTTCCGGCTTTATTAATAATCGAGAGGCTAAGGATGCGATAAGAAAGATTCAAATGGATACGAAAAATAAAATATGGTCTGGTCAAATATCTACAACCAAATGTGGGAGAATAAATGAATCAATTATTATGTATTAATGAACGATTATAATTCTTCACTCATGCCAAGATATCTTCATGCTATAGTAGATACCGAAAAATAAATTAATGAAACATGGGATTATGAAGGCTCCAAGCATGATATAACTTATTATCTCTTAGATACGAAATGCCCTAACACTTTGTATTTTCTATGTAATGAAAATATTGGAAAATTGGGATTTAATTATTATCAACACAATATGGCTCATATCCTATCTGATAGATTTCTCGATATTATCAATGAGTTTAAATTAAGCGATCATGTTTTAAAAAAATTAATTGCGACATCTATTAAATATGGAAGTTTAATTCCTCATAAATTATCTTTTCATAATGAATCATTAAATTATGATATTTTTTCAATACGGACTACTTTATTAGCAGGATTTATCTTTATTTCAGAAAAAGTAGCTAACAAATTAAGTAAATAAAATATCAAAGGAATAAAGCTAATTAAATTAGATGAAGTCTTGAATCACTATTGTGTAGATTTTAGGTACGACATTAAAGCTAATATCAAAAAAGGGAAAATAAAATTACCCTAAGCTAATAGTAAAAAGCCGGAAAGATCCCCGTGATCTTTCAGCTTTGTTATTTTTATGTTTAAAACAAATAGTTTACAGGGTTAGACTTATATATTAAATATATAATTTAAATCAAAAAAATATAAAATAAATAATAGAATAAACAAAGAAATAATACAGAAAAATATAAAACTCATAGCAAATATATACATAGGATATATTTTAACTATTTTATTCTGTTTTCTCCCTGAAACAGTAAAAAGCCGGAATCACTTCCGGCTAGCTTCTTTCTTACCAAGGTGAATACCCATGCCACGCCAACGCCGACGGGTGAGTGCAATGGCAAGGCATCAAGGTAATCATCACGGATATACTGATGCAATAAGCAATGCTCTGGATAAAATAAATTTAAATCAATCAACTGATGCCATATCGAAACAAGTAACTCACATACAAAATATAGCCAAAAAAGATATGGAGAATAGCAATATTATTAAACCCAAAAATAGGTATAACACTAATATTCAATAGGAAGACGTAAATTAAAAAGTAAGACAAAGCATCTTTGATCTCTGGAGTAAAATTTTAGGATAATTTAATATGGGTGAGATAATAAATTTTTATATGGAACCTGCTGAATTTTTTAGAAGTTCGGATTTTTTATCCGGTTCTATTGAAGAATTTAATGAATATGAAATTATTCATAATAAAGATAGGGCATTAAAGCTTTTTTTCGATCAAGACATACCAGGCAACTAATATGGTTTGAAGTGATTTTTCTCTGATCGGGTATCCGAGTTTTATCTTCATGAGGATTATAAAAAAAACGGCGATTTACCAGATCCAGCACAGCCACAACCGTGACATCCCGTTGGAAGAGCTGCTGCGCCAGCTTGCCGACACCGTCGAACAGGGGCAGGCCGCAGCCCCTGAACACACCCGCCCGTCAATTCAGCACAGGAACCCTTAATATGTCATTCCAGAAAAAAACCGCCGGCCCGACCGGCACCGGCAACCTCGCACAGCACATCGCCGACCGCCTCAGTTCCCCCGACGCCGGCGGCTTACAGTTCACCCTCACCGCCGGCGGACTGCCGCCGCACACCTTTGTGGTCTCCGCCTTCACCCTGAACGAAGCCTTCTCCACCCCGTTCACCCTG
>NZ_JAPFCD010000102.1:0-6570 GCF_026153155.1 Photorhabdus aballayi
AGCAAGAAAAATCTGCAACTGGACAGTGGAGAACTCGACAGTACCGGCGGACAAATAAAATCTGATGGCGACATGACATTAGACACCCTCGGGAAAAAGCTAACCACCGCCAAAAGCGGCGACACCAACGGCATTATCAGTGAGGGAACGCTCACCTTAACGACAGGCGAGATCGACAATCGCGATGGCGCCATTATGGGTACCGGAACGACAACTATCACCGGTGGAGAACTCCACAACCAACGAGGAAAACTGGTCAGCAAAACTGGTTCCCTGACATTAACGGTAAACAACACCGACAACAGCGGTGGACTACTGCAATCCGCGGGTAACTTAACATTGGATACACAAGGTGGGCTGCTAACCAACACCCACAGCGGCAAAGACCGGGGCATCATCAGCACAGGCGACATCAAGCTGACGACCCAGGGCGTTAACAACGATGCGGGCCTAATCCATGCGGGTAAGAACCTGATCCTTGACGGGCAGAAAGGAACGATAACCAACCGCAACAGCCAGCCTGATCAGGGTATCCGTAGCTCAGGCGACTTAACGCTGACAGCAAGTGCTATTGATAACCATCAAGGATCTGTGGAAGCGGATAAACAGCTCACCGTAACATCCGGGACCGTTGACAATACCGGTGGTCTGCTGAAATCCGGCGCAACCCTGTCACTCAACACCCAAGGCCAAAAATTAATTAACGCACAGAGCGGAGAAAAACGCGGTATCCGCAGCGGCAGTGACCTGACCCTGGACGCCGGTGAAGTTGATAACACCGCTGGCGTGATAGATTCACAAGGTGAAACCACGCTGACCAGCCAGAACCTCAACAACACCGGCGGTAAAATCCTCTCGCGGAAAAAAGCCGATCTGACAACACAAGCGGTCAACAACCAAAGCGGACTGATACAATCCGCAACCAGTTTGAAATTAGATACACAACAGCATGAACTGACTAACACCGACGGCGGGATCATCGCAGAAGAGGCTTTAGAACTGGTTACTGGTAAACTGATCAACGACCGCGGATCTATCCGTGGTGATCAAACCCACATTAACACTCATCAGCAAGCGCTAAACAACTTGGCGGGCACTATATTCAGTAAGAAAAACCTACAGCTCGACAGTGGAGAACTCAACAGTACTGGAGGAAGAATAGAGTCTGCTGGCGATATGACACTGGACACGCATGGAGAAAAACTGACCACCGCCAAAAAAGGCAAAACCGGCGGCGTTATCAGTCAAGGAACATTGACGCTGACTACTGGCGAGATCGACAACCAAGAGGGTTTTATCAAAGGTAGAGGAACAACGACCGTTACCGGTGGCGAACTGAAAAACCAGGGCGGAACCCTCGCCAGTGAAACCAGCGCGCTCACATTGACCGTGAAAAAAACTGACAACAGCGGCGGCCTGTTGAAATCCGCGGGTGATCTGACACTCGATACACAAGGTGAACTACTGACTAACCTCAACAGCGGCAAGACTGGAGGCATAATCAGTGCAGGCAATGTCAAGCTGACCGCTCAAGGCATCAATAATGAAGCGGGCTGGATCCATGCGGATAAAAACCTGACTCTGAATGGGCAACAAGGCACAATAACCAACCGCAACAGCCAGCCTGAACAGGGGATCTCAAGCCAGGGGGAGTTGGCAATAACTGCGGGTACCCTTGATAACCAACAGGGAAGAGTTATCGCCGATAAGCAGCTCAAAGTGACATCAACAGGAGCCGTTGATAATACCAGCGGTAAAATAGTCAGCCAGAATCAACAACTCACCATGAATACCGGTGAACTGAATAACACGAGTGGTTTGCTGCAATCCAAAACAACCCTTTCTCTTAACACCCACGGCCAAAAGCTGATTAATACGCAAAGCGGGAATGACCTCGGCATACGTAGCGACAGTGACCTAACCCTGGAAGCTGGCGAAATTGATAACACTGCGGGCGTGATAGATTCACAAGGTGAAACTACACTGACCAGCCAAAACCTCAACAACACTGACGGTAAAATCCTCTCGAAGGGAAAAGCCGATCTGACAACACAAGCCGTCAACAACCAACGTGGGCTGATACAATCCTTAGCCAGTCTAAAATTAGATACCCAACAGCATGAACTAACCAACACCGATAGCGGTAAAAACAGCGGGATCGTCGCGGAAGATGTCTTAGAACTGACTACCGGTAAACTGATCAATGACCGCGGCGAAATTCGTGGTAACGAAACCCACATTAACACTCATCAACAAGCGCTAAACAACTTGGCTGGCACCATATTCAGTAAGAAAAATCTAAAACTCGATAGCGGAGAACTCAACAGTACTGGTGGGAGAATAGAGTCTACCGGCGATATGACACTGGACACGCACGGAGAAAAACTGACCACCGCCAAAAGCGGTAAAACCGGCGGCGTTATCAGTAAAGGGACAATGACCCTGACCACCGGTGAAATTGACAACCAAGAGGGTTTTATCAAAGGTACAGGAACAACCACCGTTACCGGCGGTGAACTGAAAAACCAAGGCGGAACCCTTGCCAGTGAAACCAGCGCACTCACATTGACCGTGAAAAAAACCGACAACAGCGGCGGCCTGTTGAAATCCGCGGGTGATCTGACACTCGATACACAAGGCGAACTACTGACTAACCTCAACAGCGGCAAGACCGGAGGCATAGTCAGTGCAGGCAATGTCAAGCTGACTGCTCAAGGTATCAATAATGAAGCAGGCTGGATCCATGCGGATAAAAACCTGACTCTGGATGTGCAACAAGGCACAATAACCAACCGCAACAGCCAACCCGAGCAAGGAATCTCAAGCCAAGGAACACCAACAATAGCCGCAGGTACCATCAATAACCATCATGGGACCATAACAGCCAATCAGCAACTTAAAGTGACATCATCAGGAACCGTTAATAACACTGGCGGTAAAATTGTCAGCCAGAATCAACAACTCACCATGAATACCGGTGAACTGCATAACACCAGTGGTTTGCTGCAATCCAAAACAACCCTTTCTCTTAACACCCACGGCCAAAAGCTGACTAATACGCAAAGCGGGGATGACCTCGGTATACGCAGCGACAGTGACTTGACCCTGGAAGCTGGCGAAATCGATAACACTGCGGGGGTGATAGACTCAAAAGGTAAAACTACACTGACCAGCCAAAACCTCAACAACACCGACGGTAAAATCCTCTCGGAGGGAAAAGCCGATCTGACAACACAAGCCGTCAACAACCAACGTGGGCTGATACAATCCGCTGCCAGTCTGAAACTGGATACCCAACAGCAAAAACTGACGAATACCGATAGCGGAGAACTTAACGGAATCCTCGCAGGGGATAGCCTAAAACTGCTGACAGGTGAACTCATCAATGATCTCGGATATATCCGTGGCGATGAAACTCACATCAATTCTCATCAACAGATATTAAGCAATCTAACCGGCACTATAGTCAGTAAGAAAAACCTGCAACTCGATAGCGGCGAGTTAAACAGTACCGGTGGACTAATAAAGTCTGACGGCAACATGACGCTAGATACTCACGGAGAAAAACTGACCACCGCCAAAAGCGGCGATACCAAAGGCGTTATCAGTAAAGGAACGATGGCCCTGACTGCCGGTGACATCGACAATCAGGATGGGGCGATCATCAGTACAGGAGCAGCAACGGTTACCGGGGGTGAACTGAACAACCAGGGCGGAACCCTTATCAGCGAAAAAGGGGCGCTAACATTATCAGTGAACCAAACTGACAACAGCGACGGTCTGTTGCAATCCGCAGGTAAACTGACTCTCGATACACACGGTCATTCACTGACGAATAAAAACAGTGGTGATCGGGGCGGTATCCGCAGCCAGGACGACATGTTAATTACCAGCGGTGATTTACATAATCAAGCTGGTACGATTACCAATCGTAAAATCGCCACCGTAAATAACACTCAAGACACCATTGTCGGTACCCAACAGATAACGCTGATTACCCAGGCATTTAATAACCAACAAGGCCATGTCCATTCTGATGGCAACCTGAACCTCAACACTCAAGGCCAACGCCTGAATAACACCGGCGACAAAGATAAATCAGGCGAATTCTCTGCCCGAGGAGATTTGACACTGGATATCGGTGAGTTAAACAACGACGCGGGTTTTATCGCCGCGGATAGCAAAACTAAGATTACCAGTACAACCCTGACCAATAAAAAAGGACTGATTGCGGGTAACAGTGGACTGGATATTCATAGCCAGACGCTTATCAACAACAATGGCGCATTAAAGTCAGCAAAAACTGTCAATATTGACACTAACGGGCAGCTACTGGACAACCAACATGGCCGTATTATTGGCGACGACAACACCACCGTGACCAGCGGCAAACTGAATAACCAACACGGACACATTCAGGGCAAAAAACTCACCATCAACACCGGACAAGCCGATACGGATAACCAAGACGGTAAACTGTTGTCAACTGACACCCTGAACCTGAATACCCTACAGCTCGACAACCGTCGCGGACAGGTCAGAGCCATAAGTGACGCGACGATTAACACCCCGAAACAAACGAACAATACTGGCGGCCTTATCCACAGTGACCAACAACTGACACTCAAAACAGCAGAACTTATTAACCGGGAGACTAATCACCCTGACCAGGGTACCGAAGCCCAAGACCTGATAATTGAAGCTCAACAGGTGGATAACACCCAGGGAACATTACAGGGAGCCAACCGTCTGCAAGCTATCATTAATCAGTCTCTGAAAAACGAACAAGGCCTAGTCTCCGGTGGAAAACAACTCACCATCGAAGATAAAACCCAGAAACTGACAGTGAATAACCAGCAAGGCACACTGACTGGGAGTGAAAAGGTCAAAATTAAAGCCAACGCCTTGAGCGGTGACGGTCAAATCTTATCGCAGGGCGATATAGAGGTAAAATTAAAACAAGACTTCCACAACACCGGTAACATCGCTGCCGACGGCAAGCTGTCTCTGGAAACCGACGGCAATATTATCAATGACAGTACAATTAAAGCCGAACAGGCATACCTGGAAGCCCAAAATCTCACCAACACCCAAGCGGCGGAAATCAGAGCTAAGCAAACCGAAGTCAACGTCCGAAACACGCTGACCAACACCGGGCTTATTGACGGCGAACTGACCCATCTCACCGCCAAAGTACTGGACAACACCGGAACCGGACGTATTTACGGTGACCAAATAGCCCTCAAGACCGGCACGCTCAATAACACAGCAAAAGATGATAAGGCCGCCGTCATTGCCGCCCGAGATAAATTAGATATTGGTACCGGAACCCTCAACAACCGTCACCATGCCCATATTTTCAGCGTGGGTGACATGCGCATCGGCGGCCAGTTGGATAATACCCTGACAGCCACCGGTCAGGCCCGTGAGCTCAATAACCACGCGGCGGTAATTGAGGCCGGGAACAATTTGAAGATTCAGGCCGACCAAATTAACAACACCAACGCCGGTTTAGTCACTAAGGTCGTCGAAACAGAAAAATCCCAACGTCATGAAGCGGTATTAAACGGCCATGCTACCCGCTATGACTGGTCACAAGTGGACACTTCTTACAGAAACAAATACGGCATACAAAGAGCTATCATGCCAGACGGCAGCGGGAGTGAAGAATTTCACGAATACCAATACACCCGTACCGTCAATGAAACCCAGATAAAAGAGAGTGATCCGGGTAAAATTTTGTCCGGGGGGAATATGACCCTAAATAGCACGATGCTAACCAATAATGACAGCCAGATAGTAGCAGGTGGAATACTCGGGGGTGATATTGACGAATTGCACAATAACGCCACTAAAGGCGAACGAATCACCACGGATGAAGGTAAACAAATCCACTGGTATGCCAAAAAGAAAAAACGTCGACTCAGGGGAACCAAGATCATCCAAGGAAAAGACAGGGAAGATTATAACCCGGTACCGATAACCGAAATCATCGACCTGAAAGCCCTAGCCTGGCAGGGCAACACGCGTCCAGACGCTACCGGCATAACAATAGATGAAAGGCAAACAAGCCGTGTTCAAAGTGCACCAACCGGGATTAATCTGACCTCAAAAATGGCGGAAGCCGGTGAAGTTACGTTCACAAATGCCACTATCAACGCCATCACACTCCCGAACAGAGACATACCGACTGATCGCCCATTAGTTTCACCTACAGGTCAACAGACTGAGCAGATATTATCGTCCGGCGCAGTGGCATTACCAAACAGAGATGCACTCACTGAACACCCAATATTTTCACCTATAGGCCAACAGACTGAGCAGATATTATCGTCCGGCACAGTAGCGCTACCAAACAGAGATGCTCTGACTGAACACCCGGTACTTCCACCAGTTCAACAAACTGAACGGGTGCTCCCCCCTGTGACTGTTACCTTACCAAACAGTGGTACATTAGATGATCGCCCTCTGGTGTTACCAACAGGCCAACAATTTGAACTGACGCTACCGTCTGATACCGTCAAAGGCCAAAACGTCGAACCCCTTATCCGTATCGTTGCTCCGGATACC
>NZ_JAPFCD010000103.1:0-6331 GCF_026153155.1 Photorhabdus aballayi
GCTGTTGATAGCGGTGTTGGAGCAGCACTTGGAGCACCATTGATGGCTCATGGCTTTAATAATATTGTTGAAAGTGGCTATTATATCCTTTATCGCCAAAGTTATACTGGGCCAGTTAAATTCATCTATGAAGGAGTTGGAGAAAAAGCTTTTGGAATGAATAAACGCGATGCTGATGTGGTATATACATCGGTTGATGTTGGTATGTCTATTAATGGACTACTTGGCTACAAGCTTGAACCAGATAGTCAGCGATTGTATCGATATATAAATGCTGATCTTCTTGATGGTTTAAAACGACAAGGTATAGAGACAATGAATTACAAAGAGGTCGCTCTTGAAATTATAGGAGATGTGAACACTGTATATGGACAATACAAGTCATATTAGGGGTAAAAATGGGCTACATATACATTATTTTTTCTTTACTCATACTTTATCCCCTATATTTCACTTTTAAAAAGCTGTTAATGTCTTATGACGTCTATGTTAACTTTTCAGCAGCATTGCTTTTGATAGCATTTATTGCGTTTCATCTATATGTCTTTAATTTCGACTATATTCCGTTTTTTGATGTATCTACTTCAGATGATGACTTTGTGTTTTATAGTTCTATTGTACTGGCTATATTGTGTAGTATTACATATATGATTGCACATGATAGAAGTAGAAAGAAGTTGTAATTGTTGAAAGTTAAATAGAACCTTCAAGCTTATAGTGATGCAGATACTATTTATAGACAATATATACCCTATTGATTTCAAGATGCATCGCGACGGCAAGGGAGTGAATCCCCGAAGCATAGCGAATTATGTAACCGGGGTGAACGAGTACAGCCAACAAAGAGGCAACTTGGAAGATAACGGGTGTATCAAATCTGTAGTGACTGACTGGGATTATTTTTGCCTTATAGATCTGTGCAGCAGAGATCTACGCCTGTGTAAAAAACCTAATATCGCAGGTACTGGACTAATAATCCTCTTCTGCGCAGAGAGTTGGGTTGAATATTTCCTACGTAAATCAGGCAACAACTTCCAGTGGGTGTTACCTGAGATATGATGCTCTTGATGATAGCCATCATTAAACATGAATAAATTATAGATACGTCCATAATAGCTCACTGAGTTTGCAAATCTGCTCTCCGGTTGTGCACCATAATGTTCGTAGTAGTTTTGAATATTAACCAGGACAAAGGCAAAATAAAGAGAAGGTAAATAACAAAACAAAGTCCATTCCCAAGACAGAGTGAATAAGATAATAATCCACACCGCCTGAAATACTCTATCTAATCTCAATTGCCATAACTCTTTAATTTTACTGGTTTTAGCATTAGAAAGAAGTTTCTCATACCCTTTATCGGCTTTACTGAGCGGTTTGTGCCAGATAAATAGAGACCAGCACATACGAACAAAACTGTTATAAAAGGTAGATACTGCGCCAAGGACAGAATAATTCCAAAGAGTACTATGCTCGCCAATTTCTGTTCCATTTATAAAGGTAGAAGAAGTATCCTGGGGCCCACCTTTACCAACCCCCCGATCATTATTATATTTGTGGTGATTACGAACATGGGACAGGTGATAAGACTGCCCAATATTCATTGAATTCAGTATCGACACAAGCACATTCATTACATGAGATACAAACCAGGGAGTATGGGTGAAAAAATGCGATATCACTATTATGTTGTAAGTTGTCATCAATGTAAGAAGCACAATGTTGACTAACCACCCTATAATAGTGAAATGATCCCAATACATGACCAGTGTAACCGTGACTACTGTATGCGAAATGCTTAATATAAACATGACTGCATCCCAAGAGGAATATTTCCAGATAGCCATCATTACTCTCCTAGTCAAGATAAGACTGTAAACTTCTGCGCCGCCTTACATCCACTGTTGCACAATGGAAGGAGCCACCGAAGGAGTTAAAGTTCCTGAAATTACATGGAATCGGGGTAAATTATATTGTTCATCGATTAACTGTGGCTTTGGCCCAGAGCTCCATTTCGCGCCCTGTTTAAAATAATCTTTAAGTAGGGTCTTATATGCCGCCGTTTCAAAATAACGGGAGCGCCACACCAGCGGACATTCAATAATATCATCACCAATAACTAACAATACATCACGGGGCATTGCACAATATAGCCCTGTGCTGCTCCAGCCCGGAGCATCAAATACCTTAGATTGATCCTGAGGTTTTGGCTGACGTACTGTTACCCCTTAGTCTACGCACTCCTACAGTTTAAAAAATTAAATGATTATGACTTTTTCAGGTTTAATAAACCCAGAAAAAATTATAATTTTTTATTAAAAACGGTAATACACAGTTAAAAATTTTATTTTTTCATTATGAAACATTAAATCACTGTAATAACATACGACAACAACATTATAATTCCACCGTGCTTTTACAGACCTAAAATGACGTTATAAACTCACCTACCAATAATAGTATATAGACATTTAAATTTGTAAAGGCATTAGATTTAAGCACTGTGAAATAGAGCACATGTTATTGCTTGTCACATTATTATTTACTTATAAAACATTACTATAGATAAATAAATCAGGGTTTGTTTATGAAATATTGTTGTTTTACAATAATTAACCCCAATCGAGGAAGGCAGACTGATAATATTATCTCATCTGTAAATAAATTAACCTTGACATATATACCCCTTCTCAATATTAAAATATTTACCAATTACTGTTGACACGAATTTTATTCCACATCAAAACTCCAATAGAATTAAAGTTATTATAATTGCATAGGTTGCATATTAATCAAATTAAACCATTAGATGATTTAAAAATATTTTATTCCCATCATTAACAACTAAAAACACTCCAAAACATTATTGGCTCATGACTTTTATTTAATACTCTTTGATTAATATATCTGTCAAATTTCAACGAAAATTTTCATTCTCCACTTTCTTTAAATATATCTCATCAGCTACTTGCACTACTATATCTTGATAGAGCTTTAAGCCAGAGGTATCGGGTAAAGAATAACGCCCCTAATGCGTATGTAAAAGCCATAACCAACGTACCGAAATCAAGCATGCCCAAAGCAGCTTGCACAGGCACATTACTTACAAAAGCAATTGGTAATATGAAACTCAGAACAAATCGCATAGCCCCAGGATAAGCACTAACAGGGAATCGCCCTATATCCATAAGAGAATAGCAAATAATCCATACATCAGAAACTTTAGTGAACCAAAAGGCAATGAGATTTGAACACATAAACAGAGAATAGAAAATACATATGCCCAATAATAGAGCCAAATTAAACTGCATGAAGTTTGAAAATATCAAGGCATCTTGTTGATACATAGACACCAAAACAACTATATAGCCAACGACAAAATTTGCACCATCCCATACATTAAAACGATGAAATGTAATAAAAAACTGATGGTCGATGGGACGAATGAGCATAAAATCTAAATCGCCTCGCCTAATGTATTCCGATAGGGAATGGACACTTGGAAATAACCAGCTATCGATTAGCGACTCGATGATCAGAGTTACACCAAGCAAAGCAACCATTTGATTGAAACTCCATCCTCCCACTTGAGATACTTGGCCAAAAAATCCCGTCAGGACAAGTAAAGCCAACAGACAAGCAAGGGAGGAATTAATCAAATTAACCAAAGCATTCAGCCGAAATTCAAGTTCTAAGATGAAAGAATTCCTTATCAATACCAACAATAGCAAACCGTATCGCATTTAATTAGACTCCTGAACCTGTATATCTCTTTAATCCTATCGACCATAGCAAAGCACGAATTAACATGAGCGCTATAACCCAAAATAACTGTATTAAGAAACCTGTTAACAACTCATTATGATCTAATTTTCCTAATATTATTCGCACTGGGAAATCCAATGCCGATGCAAAAGGCAAAACTTTTAATAATCCTGCAATACCTGGCGGATATAAATCAAGAGGAATAAGCGATCCCCCAAGTATCGTATAAAGCGCCCAAAGCAATGGGTCAAACGCCATTGCGTTATTAATCCAAAAAGCCAACAAGCCTAGACAATAATAAAGATGGAAAATGATAATCCAAGCAAGCATGAGTGAGGGCAAAAAAGCCAAAAAGTTCCAGATATCCAAGCGTTGCAAGTTACCACTTAAAACAATACCAGAAATAAAAACCACTAATATAATCGGCCCTCGGACAATCATCTGTCCCACGTGCTCCGCAATATAGCAATAGAGAGGAGGCACAGGGCGCAATAATAGCATAGAAAGCTCCCCTCGGCGGATATCACTATCCAAGCACTGCATTACCCAAATAGTCGTCGACTGACGTACCAGATAAATGGCAAGGAAATAAACCGCAAAATCGCTGGATGTATAGCCTCCAATAGCCCCCTCTTTTGCCAGACTGAGCCAAACTAACATCACAGCAATGGGCATCACACCACCAATCATCCAAACCATCGACTGCGCTCTATATACAATCGCCTGTGAGAAGGATTGACCGATAAGCACCTTCCATAACTGTAGGGTCCGCTTAAAGCATTTGAACATTAGACTCACCATTTGAAGTCAGATATCTCTCCAACACACGATCTATCGGTTCATCATGGATCGAGATATCAAGAACGACTCGTTCCGACATCAACCTTGTCATTACAGCAGGTAATGCGTCACGCTCTACCATCAGTTCAATATCGTGACCATCATAGAATAGCAAGCCAGGTAACGAGCTCAGCTCTGGATTGATTGGACCTGAAAGACTCGCCTTTACAATCTTCTTGGGAGAACGTTTTGCAATTAAACGCGAAAGCTGACCATCATAAACAATCTCCCCTGAATTGATAATAATGACACGTCGTGCAAGTGCTTCTACATCTGCCATATAATGAGAAGTTAACAGGATTGTTGCTTTGTGAGTCTGATTATAGTGCAGGATAAATTCACGGACGACACGCTGCATATTTACATCTAGCCCAATAGTCGGTTCATCTAAAAACAGGACCTTTGGTTTATGTAACAACGATAAAGCCAATTCACATTTCATGCGTTCACCAAGAGACAAGTTACGAACTGGCCGGTTAATTACTGAACCAATAGAAAGCAATTCAACAAGTTCTTCACGACATCTGGAAAATTCATCATCGTCGAGATCATAAATAACCTTGTTGAGTATAAAGGAATCATTAGGCGTAAGATCCCAAGCAAGTTGCTGTTTCTGCCCCGCAACAAATGATATTGACTTTAAATATTCGTTCCTACGCTCATAAGGGGTATGCCCCAAAACATTAATATTCCCCGAAGAAGGCTGAATGATGCCAACCAACATTTTCATAGTGGTTGTTTTCCCTGCCCCATTCGCACCAAGAAAACCAATAATTTCTCCTTCTTCGACAGAAAAGCTAATCGCCTTCACCGCCTGTACTACTGCGTAGTCTCTCTTGACAAATGATTTTAAACTCCCCAACAGCCCCGAGCTTTTAGTATAGATACTGTAGAATTTACTCAAATTTCTTACTTGAATAATGCTCATAGGAACCCACTAACAGAATTGTTTAAATAACTGTTTCGCAATTCAAACACAGAAAAATAATTTGTTCTTCTGGAATATAAATAGACCGTTGTTATTGTTAACATCATAAGCACTCCTTGATAAAATATATAAATATTAATAAATTAAACGGGAGATTTAATTAATAAATTAAATAGCCAACTTAATTTACCCTATTAACTCTCTTAATAAAAGAGTGATTTATTAACTTTAGTTGAAAAAATCATGATTACCCCTTGCTTTTTCGATTAAAACTTAAATACAAGACAGCTCAAACGATGATACGATTATTATTAAATATAAAATAAAAGCACATTCAGGGAAATGTGCAATAGGCATTGAAATAACCACAGCAAATAAAATTCCATAAAGATTAATTACAGGCTCCATTAAAACAGCAAAGGATCTCCTCAGAAGATAAAGCTAATCCCCCCACTCTTTCATTCCAGAAGTGACATTTTAAAGTCACAATAACACCGTCAAAATATCAATGGCTCTTAATCATTGCATTATGTGGCAAATTCCCCGGTACTAGAATTTTTAAACTTTGATACCTTACAACAAAGGGGTCCATGAACTCTGTTCGGATGCCAAAATCAGCAATAAAAGGTCCATAAGGAGCATGAACATAAGGTATTGACAAAACAGAACGAGTCGTTTGTTTCCACAAATAACTCACCTAATCGCGTTCCCCATGCGCTTAGGATGCCATTTCGTCCCCTATTGAAGTTGCTTCAGTCTGACCGGTTTCAGCTTCCCCTGGAAAAAGTAAAAGTTCCCTGT
>NZ_JAPFCD010000104.1:0-6033 GCF_026153155.1 Photorhabdus aballayi
TTAAGATGTTTTCGTTAAAGCGTTAACTCAAGGTAACGCGTTAATTGTAGTGTAAACGTTTCTACTGCTATACTTCTTGCTTCAATGAGTTACTCTGACCAACACCTCGTTTTGTTCATTCAATGAACAAAACATTAATCCATTTTTGGATCTATTCTATGGTCTGGAGAAGTTACATCAACGAGAGGTCCAAATTTGTCTAATGGCTTAGATTGCCAATTTGGATCTGCTAAACGACCGTGAATTCTTGCATAAACATATAGAATTATTAGGTGAAGATGAGCTCAGAATCACTCAAATTTTTGTTGAATTACAAGATATTATGTTAGGTCTGGATGCTCACATTGATGACGAGCCTTGTTCAGATTTTGCTGATTTCTCAAAGATCACTCAAAAAAATCATCCACGATAGATTACGTTAATAACACTATAAATCTTAATATATTAAGTCACGAGGTGTTTAAATGGCTGAATTAGTAAATAGCATTGAGATAGAAGACATATATGAACAAGAAATCAGTTTTCTGATTGGTTCTGGTGCATCATCTGGAATTTTTCCAACTTTAGCTACTGCAATGAAAATCAACAAAAATCAATGGGAAACAATTGAAACATTGGGGCAATATTTTGATGAAATAGAGAAAAAAGAGTTAAAAACCTTGTTGTTTATGCATTACTATAAACAATGCATTGAACCCGTTATGACCTTTAACTGGGAAGAGGAGAAAGAATGGGACTCTTTAATTAATGAAAGTAAAACCCAAGTAATAGATAATTATAAGAAACTCATATGCACACTTTATGACCTCCTTCAAGTGCGCAAAGAGCATGGTAAAATTATTAATATATTTACGACTAACTATGACTCTTGTGTTGTAGATGCTTATGAAGAGTTACTCAGAGAGGAAAAAGTATCACTTAATTTGAATGATGGTGCGAAAGGTTTTAAGACGAAATTTTTAGAAGCCAGACATTTTGATTCAATTGAAGTCCAAAAAGGGGTCTTTGACAATAGTGAGTATAAAATACCACAATTGAACATTGTCCATTTGCATGGCTCTGTATATTGGAGAAAAAGTGGAGAATCAATTCAAGTTAAATATCATGGTAACAATCAAGATCGATTAATTAGCATTTCTACTCCTGAGTTGGAACGTTTTAAATCAGTTATTGAATGTCCAGATGCCAAGCGTACAGATTTCGAAGATATCGAATTTGCTGATAATTTCCATGAAGCATCTTCTGAATTTTGGAAAAAATATAATTCCCTTCCCATTGTAAACCCAACAAAATGGAAATTTCACGAGACAGTCTTTGAAGAGCATTATTATCAAATGCTTCGCTATATGAGCTACATTTTAGAGAAGAAAAACTCTATTTTGGTTGTGTTCGGCTTCTCATTTGCAGATGAACATATCAGGAATTTAATAAAAAGATCTCTAGGGAACAGAACCATTACCATGTTTATTTGTTGCTATAACGAACAGAGTTATCAGACTATTTACCCTTGGTTCAAAGAATATAAAAATGTAAAGTTTGTCAAAATAGATAAAATCATGGACTTCTCTATTTTTAACTCAGATGTATTTTCCATGTCTTCACATAAATAAAAAAGAGGTAATAAATGTCTATTTTAGTTGGTGAAGTCATTGCTATTCATGGGATCAAGATTACTCTTAAGGTCTATGAAGAATCAAATAAAGACACATTATTTTATGATGGAAAGAAATATAAAGGAATTTCCATTAAAGAATACATCAAGATAAAAAGAGGATTCAGGGATATCATCTGCCTCGTAGAAGGAGAATTTTTAGATGAACATAAGTATATAGAAGAAAATGAGAAAGAATATTATGTCAGGAAAGTAGAGTTAAGACCAATCGGGTATTTTGAAAAAGGTAATTTTAATGAAGGTGTTAAATACCTTCCATTAATTAAAGATCAGGCTTATCTTTTGGAGGAGGAAAAGCTTGAGGTTATCTATGGAAAAGATAATCATGGAGAGTTTATTATCGGTAAACTTATGAAAGAAGACCTCCCTATATCATTACCTTGGTATAACCTATTTAATGCTCACATGGGGATTTTTGGCAATACAGGCAGTGGGAAGTCCAACACATTAACAAAGTTATATACAACGCTTTTTGATCAAAAAATCCAAAAAATTAAAGAAAAAAGTCAATTTGTTGTCATTGATTTTAATGGCGAGTACACTTCAAATCAATTGGTCAGTAATGAATTTAAATGTGTCTATAGGTTAAATACCCGCACAGAGGAAGATAAATTTCCACTTTCCGCTAGTGAATTCTGGGATACAGAAACTCTCAGCATACTCTTTCAAGCTACACAAAACACACAAAAACCATTCATCAATCGTATTATCACTGGTCGGGAACGTTTTTCGAATAACCCTGATAATTTACTAAATTATATTAAAAAAACTTATGAACTTATATTTACTTGTGCTCAACAAAAACCCGACTCACTTGACTTAATTAGAGAAGTCACAGATCTAATGGGACTTGATAATTTATATCATCTACTTAAGAAAGTAGCATGGCATGTAAAATATAATTGCTTCTATATAAATCTTCTTGATGGGTATGGTAATCGCTACTTTAATTCTGAAGGTAATAACTACCAATCTGTTTTAAGTTCAATGATTAATAGTATAACATTACCTGAGATTGATGCTTTTGAAGAACTTAAAATTCGGTGCAATATTCAGTTAATATGTGATTTAATATATGGTTATGTTCAATATGAGTTCATACAACCTTTATTGAAACGAACCGAATCATCATTAAACGCTTTACGTAAGGTTATTACTATTACTGAGAATCAAATAATTACGAAACCGGTAACGGTAATTTCCCTGAGAAAATGCAATCCAGAAATCAAGAAAACCCTACCACTTCTGATTGCCAAACATTACTATCATCCTCATAGAGATAAAATTGCTAACCCTCCAGACAGAACAATTCATCTAATTATTGATGAGGCCCATAACATCCTTTCTCAGCAATCAAGTCGCGAAAGTGAAAGCTGGAAAGATTATCGCCTTGAGATGTTTGAGGAAATCATTAAGGAAGGTCGTAAATTCGGAGTATTTTTGACTTTATCCAGTCAGCGGCCAGCAGATATTTCACCAACAATTGTATCACAGATACATAATTTCTTTATTCATCGACTGGTCAACGATCGGGACCTCCTGCTGATTGATAATACAATAAGTACACTTGACAATATGTCAAAGAGCATGATTCCTAACTTAGCTAAAGGTTGCTGTGTCGCAACTGGTACATCGTTTAACCTGCCAATAGTGTTGCAAGTTGACGTCTTAGAAAGATCAAAGCAACCGGATAGTGAAGATGTAGACTTAGAAAAGATATGGAAGTAATAAACTTTCTTCGGTGTTACTAGTACCGTAGGAAAATTGAGAGTCTAGTCATATTTTACACATCTATTTCTCTCAACTATAACCATGTAGTAGCTGAGTGACCACCATAAAACTTACCATTTATTTAACTGGAAGGATATGCAAGATGGGCAGCAACGATATAGATAATGAAATAATAAATTTAGTCAAACGAGTTATTACACCTACAGTCATCATAGGGTTCATTGCGTTGTTTGTTATTTGGTTTTACCTTAACCGGTTAGGCCGGTTAGATATATTTATTAGCTCCGTAACATTTAAAGATATTTTCATCGTCATTACATCAACTTTTTTATTCAGCATAATGCTTATTTCAATTTTGATGTTTATACCATCAATTTTACTCATCTCTATTATTAAGAAAGAAAGTAATCATTTTCATAACTATAAAAAAATAAGAGAAAATTTCGTTACAATTACATTTATTATATCTTTACTTGCGGTTGGTATTTTCATTTTCTCAGCATGGCTGGCCGATAAATTTGAATATATGGAAGCAACTATTATTATAATTTCAGTGTTCTTTGTTTTGAGTTCCAGTATGCTAGTTTCTTATTTAACTAATAGAAACCTAATTTCAGACGTACTGCAATATAAAAACAAACGTACAAGAATTAAACTTTCATGTTTATTTCACATTATTATACCTGCTTCCATTTTTCTTATGACCCTCTTCTACTCATATCCATTATCTCTTATTATAAATAAAATACCTAATAAAGGAGAAGTAAGTGATAATGTACTGATGTTATATGTTGTAGCAATATCTCTAATCACTGTTATTTTTTCTCTTATACCTGGTTCCGTTTATCTAAGTCGCGATAAATCCGAAGGAATTGTAAAAAATGTATACATAACAGGATATGCAGTTATTTTTTCTTTATTTTCATTGTCATGGATAATAACCTCCATTCCCGTTTTCATTGTAAATGCAACCATGAAAATTTCCGGCATTAGTGATTATAACGAACATTCATATCTCATTAATGAAGACAACTATCCATTAGAAGTTTTTAATAATAAACAATGGAACGTAAGGGCCTTAGAGAAAAATGGCTTCTTCCTGATTGATGGAGTAACTTTATACGCATTCGGTGATATAAAATTAGTATGCCCAATTGATGTATTGGAAGCTTATAAAAATAGTCTGAGATTCATTCCTGCTGATAGAAGTTATGATGAAAAACTAAATTCAGAGTTGAGAAAAAAAGCAAAAATTTGTCATCCGTTTTTAAAAGAAGAGTTGAAAGAATTTAATATCATATCGTCTAAAATATCTTAATGTAATTATTTGCGAGGATTTTAAATCCTCGCTATTGACAAAAAATATAATTTAAATCAGTTCGTCAAACGAGAAGGTTTCTGGCGGGAAAGTTTGGGGAGGCAATGTTCTTAATATGGCGGCAAGCTCCGTCTGGTGAACGGAGCTTCATTAAAACACAATGCCAGATAAAAAACCAACACTTTATCAATAATCTAAGATTACGGTTAAAAACCGCAATCTTTTTCAGCGGCAATTATATCCTTAAGGGTGAATATAGAAATACCTAACCCACTAATGGATCGCTATCCCAGTTATGGTATGATATTTAGTGAGTGATACGGTTATTCTTGATTCTAAGAAAAATGCATCAGAGACAATTTTATTTCGTATCGTATTATCTAGAGTATCATCGCGGACACAATATTCTTCTCCTTTGTCAGTTTGTAATGTATAATTTGTAGTTACCCAGCCATCTTTACTTATTAACTTAACTAATTTCCCTGTAAGGGTTCCGCTATCTACAGACATTTTACCACATTCTAGATCGTCCGAAGCAAAAGATTTTGAACATAGTAAAAGTGATATAGCAGAAACAATAACAAGTAGATTTATTGGTTTCATTTTTATCCCATTAAGTTCTAGCTTTTTGATAGTTGTAAAATTTGGTTAACCCTTAGGTTGTATCTATGAAGCTCTCTTTAAATCCCTTCCTTAATTTACATTTAACATTCCTAATTATGGACTGCTATCCCCGTTATAGTATGCTCCTTAGTAAGTGATATAGTTACTCTTGATCCCAATAAATACGCGCTAGAAATAATTGTATTTCGTATTATATTTTTTCTATCTTCAACTCGGACACAATATCTCTGACCGCCATCAGTTTGTATTATATAATTTGTGGTTGTCCAATCTTTCTTATCTATTAACTTAACAAATTTTCCTGTAAGGGTTCCGCTATTTAAATAGTCACTAGGATATCTACCACATTCTAGATCTTCCGCAGCAAAAGATTTTGCACATAGTAAAAATGATATAACAGAAGTAATAATAAGTAGATTTATCGGTTTCATTTTTTATCCTATTAAACATTAGACTTTTTATAGTTGCAAAATTTAGCTAATTCTTAGATTTAATTATCTATTACAATCGCATACCTTCCTTTAATTTTATCAAGTGTGGGACGTAAATCATTGCACGTTGATTCCAGATAATCATCATAACTATTGTCTACACCTATGAAACCTTCTCTCCCCCCTATCCTTAATCTATATTGACCATTCACATATTCCCAATCTTGTGGCCGTAATGAATAAACTCCCCTTACTTG
>NZ_JAPFCD010000105.1:0-5738 GCF_026153155.1 Photorhabdus aballayi
TAAAGTGACAAAATTGGTTGGACATTTAAATCATGTGGCTCACTCTTTGCGAAATATTTCCATTGATCGCCGAATGATCAACGGTGCGGTGACAAATATCAATAACATGGTGAATCATCAGGAATTTACTCCCGCTTTATTACATCGTGCGCCAATATCTGCTAGTAATAATATGCAGGGAATAGGAGAAGTAAATTATCATATTGAAGTCAATGGCGTTGAATCCCCTAGAGAAGCAGCAAGATTGGTTGGAGAAACGGTAGAACGCACTCATAGTATGCTGCTTAGAAATATGCAAACACAGGTGAGATAACAATGGATATATTATCAGTCATGTTTTCTCAACAGAAGAGAAAGATAGGTGTCATTGTACCGAGTGTCGTTATTTCAGAAACACATACCGATGTATCGAATATCACCGATCATCCGGTTCAGCAGGGAGTGACATTCAGTGATCATGCTTATGACAGCCCATCAGAAGTAAGAATGGATTTAGGTTTCGCGGGTGGTGGTTCGCTACTTGATATTATTGATACCACAAAGGTATTTGATATTTCCACCGGACTGAGTCTTGGAACCAGTCCGCGTGATATATATCAACAGCTACTTGACCTGAGGGCATCACATAAACCGTTTGATGTCGTCACGGGAAAGCGCTTATATAAAAATATGTTGATTAAAGATATCAGTGTCACAACCGATAAAACCAGTGAAAATGTTTTATCGGTAGTTTTAAACCTACGTGAAATTGTTATTGTTGAAACGTCACCGAATAAAGCTGCACCGGCAGAAAATATGAAAAACCCTGAAGATACAGCACCTGTAGTTAATATGGGAGCTAAAGTTACGGTGAAGCCATCGATGCCAAAGATTATTCTTGATTTTATTATAGAGCGAGGTAAGAAATGGCTAGGGTTGTAGAAATTCCTTTATCACCCCAAAATCAGCAATTCGATATTCAGCTAAATGGCATTAACTATAAAATGAGATTGATGTGGCGTGATATTGCGGGTTGGATTTTGGATATTATGACGCCGGACAGTGAATTGATCGTTACAGGTTTGCCGTTGGTTTTTGGGGTTGACTTACTGGAACAATATCGTCATCTTGGTTTTAACGGATCATTAATTTTTTATGGCGATATAAATCAGGAGAAACCTTTCAGGAATAATCTTGGTAAAGAGGACAGGTTATACTTTGTAATAAGTTAACTTGATAAGGGTAAGGTAAGATATTTTGTAATAATTTATTACATACGCCGCTTAATTACGGTTTTTTATTTCTATTAATTTTACTTCTATATAATTAGGTGAATTATGTCAAAACAATGGATAAGAGAATGCCACCTTATCGTTGTAGACAAAGATGGCGAAAAAGTAAATTTATCAGACCTGAAAATCACATTTAATATTAGCAGAACGGAATCTTCCAACCCTGCTACTGGTATTTTTACCCTATATAACCTTAATAACGAAACCAGTAATAAATTACGTAAAAATGAATTTAAAAAAATTAAATTTGTGGCGGGTTATAAGGAGAACTCAGGACAAATATTCTCAGGCCAAATTCAGTACACGTATGTAAAGAGAGACAACGCAACGGATACTTGTGTTGTGATTCATGCAGCGGACGGAGATGAAGCACACAATTACGCCACCGTGAATACCACCATTGCGGCTGGATATTCGCAAGCAGATTTAGATCATTTGCTAATGCGTGATATTACCAAATATGGCATTACGGCAGGCCTACGCCCTGAATTTAGCAAATCAGCATCACCCAGGGGAAAAGTGCTTTTTGGCATGCACCGCAATGAAGTTTCTAATCTGGCAAAACAATGTGATGCCAATTGGCGCTATGAAGATAACAAACTACATATTGTGCCCAAAAATAAATACTTAACTGAAGCTATTATCCTTACTTCACAAACCGGTCTTATTGGTATGCCTGAACAAACTATTGGTTCAGGTATTAACGTTACATGCTTAATTAATCCGAATATTCGCCCCGGTACATTAATCCGACTGGATAACCGTTCAATCAAACCGGTTGATCCAGCCACTAAACCAGCTGCTCAGTCTGGCGATCATAAGGATGCAAAAGCACAACCGGCAATGTTGGACGCTGACGGTGATTACATTGTCTTCAATGTGGAATATTCCGGCGATACCCGCGAAACAGAGTGGTATATGACAATAATGTGTATCGCTAAGAGCGATCATACTTTGCTGAATCAATCAACTCACAATAAGGATAAGGCAGAGAGCGAATGATAAATACTGATGAACGACTAAATAGACCCGAAGCAGTCTTCTTTGCTATGCAAGAAGTCATTAGCGCCGGATTGTATGTCTCTTTGCCTTGCATTATTCAATCATTTGATGCTGATGCGGTAACCGTTACCGCGCAACCGGCCATCAGATGGAAAATTAGGAAAAAAGACGGGGAACTGGAATCAGTATCCTTGCCGCTGTTAGTGGATGTGCCGGTTATATTCCCAAGAGGCGGCGGCGTAACGCTAACCTTCCCGGTAAGAGTTGGTGATGAATGCTTGGTCGTATTTGCTGATCGTTGTATTGATTACTGGTGGCAATCTGGCGGGGTACAGGAACCGGTAGATCCCCGGCAGCACAACTTATCTGATGGATTTGCGATTGTTGGCCCCCAATCTCAGCAACAAAAAATAACTAATATCAGCACTAACACTGCGCAACTGAGAAGTGATGATGGCGCGGCATATATCGAACTCGATCCCAATAGTCATAACATCACGGTTATCACACCGGCAAAACTTAACGCTACAGCTAATGGCGGTACTGAAATCACTTCACCTGAAATCATCCTGAACGGCAACGTCACCATTAACGGCAACTTATCACAGGGCATGGGCGCTGGTGGTGGTACTGCAACCATGCAAGGCCCTGTCACGGTGAGTAACGATGTGACAGCGGCAGGGATTAGCCTTAAAAACCATGTACATAGTGGTGTTCAATCAGGTGGCAGTAAGACGGGGAAACCTCAATGAGATACAGAAGAGAAATTGACAACGATTATGTATTTGGTCGTGGAGAGGCGAGTTTTCTTATCAATACACCGGAAGCGGTCGCACAGGCAGTGAAAACTCGTCTGATGCTGCGTAATGGCGAATGGTTTCTTGATAACCGGGAAGGAACCGATTACGACAACGTGTTGGGTAAAGGCACATCGGGTTTTTATGATCTGATTATTAGACAGCGAATACTACAAACGCCGGGTGTAGAGGACATTATCCACTACCGTAGTGAAAGAAACCCTGAAACAAGAAAAATCACCATTACCGTCACGATTGACACGATTTATGGACAGACAGGAGTAACTGCTGATGTATGAAAGTATTATCAACACAATGTTACCTGCCATTGACAAAAACGGGATCAATGCGCCTGATTATCAAACCATCTTAAATAGCTGGAAGACGATATTCAGGGATATTTATGGGGACGATATTTACATTGAATCTGACAGTAAAGACGGTGTTTTCTTATCGCTGATAGCATACGTTATTCACGGTTGTAATAACGCAACCATTGCTTCCTATAACTCATTTAGCCCGACAACAGCGGTGGGGGAAGGGCTTTCCCGTAATGTCAAAATCAACGGCATTACCAGAAAAAGCTCCAGCAACTCAACGGTGGATGTTTTGGTCACTGGTCGGGCTGGCACCGTAATCCGCAACGCTTCCGTCCGGGATGATGCGGGAAACACCTGGTCACTACCGGATGAAGTGATTATCGACACACACGGTCAGGCCATTATAACGGCGGTTTGTCAAAAATCGGGCGCTATTGGCGCATTGCCCCACACGGTTAACCAAATTGCTACGCCGACACTGGGCTGGCAAACCGTGACGAACCCGGTTGCGGCTACACTTGGCCGGGGAATTGAAACCGATATAGAACTGCGAATACGGCAAGCGGTTTCAGTTGCGCTGCCTTCGAGAACCATTATGGATGGACTGATGGGGGCAATTGCCAATTTGCATGGAGTTTCACGTTACCGGGGATATGACAACGACTCGGACAAAACGGATGAGAATGGCATACCCGCTCATAGCATTGCACTTGTCATTGATGGTGGAGATTCGAAAGAGATTGCCCGGACTATTTTGGTGAAGAAAACGCCGGGTATACCGACATTTGGCACCACCTCTGAAACGATTACCGATGATTATGGCAATAAAAAAACGATTAACTTCTATCGTCCTACACTGGTGCCAATTTATGTTGAAATACACATTAAACCCTTTATCGGATATACATCGGATATTGGTAATAATATTCGTAATGAAATATCTAACTATATAAAATCCCTTTATATTGGTGATGGAGTATATGTTACTCGCTTATTTGTACCTGCAAACTTATGCAATAAAAACGGAGGCCAGACATATGAAGTATTATCTGTGATAGTAGGAAAATCAGCATCGACAACCGGAACGGCGAACATTGACATAGCTTTTAATGAAGCGCCGACGTGTTCACCTGAAAATATTAAAATAGTAACGGTGCTCGAATGAACAAATATATGAAGCTGATTCCTGCATATCACATGGAAGGTAAAAAATATGTCAGGATGCTTGAAGCTGTGACGGATATTTTCAACCAGAATGCGCTGACAACAGATTTACTGATTAGCAGTTTTGACCTTGATAAAGCAGTGGGCAAACAGCTTGATATTATTGGAGAATGGGTAGGGAGGAATCGAATGATTCAGACTCCAATTGAATCTTATTACTTCTCCTTTGATATTAACGATTTGGGGTTTGATAGCGGCATGTGGAAAGGGCGGTTTGACAGTGATAAAAGTTATATCAAACTGGATGATGATAATTATCGAATCGTCATAAAAGCTAAAATAGGCACAAATAACTGGGATGGAACGGCTGAGTCATTTAATAACATCCTGAGTTTTATTCATTCAAATAATGGCCTGTCTGTATCTTTCGAAGATAACTTGGATATGTCATTCATTGTGACTATTAAAGGTAAATCAATCAGTACTATTACTAAAGAAATCATCCATCAGGGTTATCTCTCGCTTAAACCTATGGGGATAACGGTTAATTACCATATAGTGGAGGGTTAGAAATGGCTAAAAATGATTTTAAAGCATTTGCCATTGGTGAAAACGCGAATACTTTGTCGCAAGAAGAATATGAAAGTGCAGATTTCATTGAGGAGGGATTTAAATCAGGAATAGCGAGGAGTGAGCGATTAAATAAAGTTTGGCGCCAATCTTCGGTTATCGCAGCGGTGATAGGGAAATACATTGCAGAAAAAACCGGTGAAGACGTGATGGATGATGGAGACCTGGAAAAACTTACTCAACAGTTAGACCAGGCATTAAAACAGAAAATAACTACGGAAATCCCTGATGCTTCATTGACGCAGAAAGGTATATCGCAACTCAACAGCGCGACAAACTCTGACAGAGAAGATCAGGCGGCGACTCCGAAAGCGGTTCACGATATTAGAAAAATCGCTGAGAGCAAATTGAGTGGTGTTTCTGATGCCTCATTGACTCAGAAGGGCGTTGTACAACTGAGTAGTGCGACAAATAGCACAAGTGAAACCTCAGCGGCGACGCCAAAAGCAATTAAGGAAGCATACGATTTTGCAAATACGGCAAATGTAGCAGCTAAAAATGCTCATGATGAAGCTAATAGGGCTACAGATAATGCTAACAGCAGGTTGGCAAAA
>NZ_JAPFCD010000106.1:0-4796 GCF_026153155.1 Photorhabdus aballayi
CCGCGGGCCTGCGACGAACAGTTTGTGTACGATGCCGGTCAGAACCTCCATTACCACAAACGGGTGCCGGAACAGCTCAGCGAAGACCTGCGCCAGACCTACCACACCCAGCAGGCCGGCCGGGTCGTTCAGCACGGCGCCTGCACTTATCGCTACGATGAAAACGGGCGGCGGACAGAGAAAACCGAGCAGCGATGGGGTCACCGGCCGCGGACCTGGCGCTACCGCTGGGACGCGCACGACCGGCTGACCGGGGTTATCAGCCCGGAAGGGACGCGCTGGCGCTATTGTTACGACGCCTTCGGGCGACGGATTAGCAAGCGGAAGGAGACCGACACCGCCGGACCGCCGGTGAAACCGACCGCGATAATCGGCTATGATTACCTGTGGAGCGGAGAGCAGCTGATTGAAGAAACGCCGGTGTATGCGGACGGCACCGTTGACTATGAACAGAGCATTCACTGGCTGTATGAGCCCGGCGCCCTGACCCCCTCGGCCCGGTTTGAAAAAGGCCAGCTATATTATGTGGTGAGCGACCATCAAGGGACGGTGCGGGAAATTCTGACCGAGGAGGGGGAACTGCGCTGGGCAGGGCGATTACTCACCTGGGGCGAGCCGGAGCGCTGGCCGGTGCTGACGGTCAACGACCCAAGGAATCTGACGTGTAATTTTCGGTTTTGTGGTCAGTACGAAGACAGGGAAAGCGGTTTGTTTTATAATCGGCACCGTTATTACGAGAATGAAACGGGACAGTACTTATCGCCCGATCCGTTGAACTTAGCCGGTGGAGTAAATCCTTACAGTTACGTGCATAACCCGGCGAACTGGATTGACCCTTTGGGGTTGCTTAGTGAAAGTACTTTTATTCATTACACCGATAAAGCAGGTTTTGATAGCATAATGAAAGATGGTGTCCTTAATCCAAATGCTCAAGGAAAGGTATATATGACGGATATATTAATGACACCAAGTGATGTAGAGAAAAATCTCTTTATTAATAACCCAAGATATGCAGGACGTGGTGAATATGCAATCGTATTCAAAGTTGATTCGGTTCAATTGCATAATACTAAGAAAATTTCAGAGTTTGAATATATTCACTCTGGAAAGTTAAAAATGAAAGATGTTGTTCATGCTGGAAAAAATCCATATTCTGTAGTATCCCATTTAGATTATGATAGCCGGAACAGAATAACTAATGAACAATTTAAGATGAGGAGTAAATGTGGTGGTTAAACATATGGATAGCGAAGATTTTGGGCATGTAATCTCTATTACACAAGCGGAAATTATTGCGTTAAAAAAACTTATTTTATATGTCAAGTTCACTTGTGAAGAAAGTGAATCATTAGAATATGCTAGCAGTTATTCAATTAATAATTTTTTTGATAAGCTAATTGAAGTTGATTCTTTTAAAGAAGCAGCAAAAGCATTCTATAATGAAAGAAATATTGATAATGAAAAATTTGTTATGCACAAAATAAAAGCTGAGCAAGAGAACAGTATAAACAAAATGGATGATGAAATACTTAAAGAAGTATTTAAAGAATCATTATATCCTTTTAAAACGGAATAAATTCACAAAGGAACTAATAACAATAAGTTAAACTTAAAGCCGGAAAGATCCCCGATATCTTCCGGCTCTGTTCTGCTTGACTCTCAATGTAAGGGCGGAATCTGACCTGCAATTTACGGTTTTGTGGTCAGTACGAAGACAGGGAAAGCGGTTTGTTTTATAATCGGCACCGTTATTACGAGAGTGAAACAGGCCAGTACTTATCGCCAGACCCGTTGAACTTAGCCGGAGGAGTAAATCCTTACAGTTACGTGCATAATCCGGCAAACTGGATTGATCCGCTCGGATTAGAGGGATGTTCAGGGGCTGAATCTCAATCACCATCAGACTTTGCTAGAAGCTGGCAAGGACAAGGCGATTATCCCGGCGTTGATCGTTTCCGAGATATCACAGTCAAGAAAGGCACAATATTGATGGCAGGTGCACCAGGCCAAGGAAGTTTCTACACAACCGTTAGAGCGGTTGAGAGGAGTGGATACTCTAAAGAAGGTGTGTTTAAAGGATTACAGGTAATACCCCATAAAGATTTCGGATATAGGCCGGGTATGACAGCCTATAGAGTTCTAGAAGATACACCTGCTGCCTTTGGTATAGTGAGAGCTAACCCTCATGCTGGTCCCGGTGGACTACCTCAAATAGTTATTAAAAAATACGATGGGATTTTAGAGCCTTTATATTCGGTGAAGTTAAAATGATATACGCTAATGGTAATGTGAATTTAAATGGAATAATAATTAATCCATTAATTAAAAAAGATATTTTTCTAGAAAAAACATCAGAGCTTAATCCAGAAAAAATTTATATTTTTGGAAATAGAATCCGTTATTCTATCGATAATATATTGTTTTTAAATGTAAACTATATTGTCAGCGCTGTTTTTCAGGATGAATTTCTCATTTATATTGAATTGCTTCCGTTCGATAAGGAAATAGAAAATAAAATCAATGTATTTACCAATAAAAACCAAATGAGAAATAAATTGATCAATGATAATTTATTAAAATCACTATTTGGTTCATCAAAGAAACTTTATTTTCCATGGGGAAGTATTGAGTCTATAGCAGATACTAGATCAGGTATGTCATACATATCTATTTCTTATAAAAACGATAATCACTGAGTTAGATATGAATAGCCGGAAAGATCCGTGTGATCTTCCGGCCTTCTTCATGATCTACCTTGGCACATACTCACGGTAAGCCAGCGCCAATTGAAGCTTATCGATGGTATATTTATAAGAGAATAAATCCAATGGTTTAATTCCGTCTCAAAAAAAAACAATTTATTGCCAAGGTTATATTTTTTATAAAATGAAATTTTCTTTATCCATGATCAGGACAATATTATTGACATGACGCTTAATGATACTTTTCATCCACATGAAGAAAATATGATTTTAAAAACAATAATCAAATGGATACGAAAAATAAAATATGGTCTGGTCAAATGTCTACAACTAAATGTGGGAGAATAAATGAATCAATTATTATGTATTAATGAACGATTATAATTCTTCACTCATGCCAAGATATCCTCATGCTATAGTAGATACCGAGAAGAAAATTAATGAAAAATGGAATTATGAAGGCTCCAGGCATAATATGCCTTATTATCTCTTAGATAAGGAATGCCCTAATACTTTGTATTTATTATGTAATAAAAATATTGGAAAATTGGGGTTTAATTATTATCAACACAATATGGCTCATATCCTATCTGATAGATTTCTCGATATTATCAATGAGTTTAAATTAAGCGATCATGTTTTAAAAAAATTAATTGCGATATCTATTAAAGATGGAAAAACTATCAATAGCTCATTAAATTATCTTTTCATAACGAATCATTAAATTATGATATTTTTTCAATACGGACTACTTTATTAGCAGGATTTATCTTTATTTCAGAAAAAGTAGCTAACAAATTAAATAAAGAAAATATCAAAGGAATAAAGCTAATTAAATTAGATGAAGTCTTGAATCACTATTGTGTAGATTTTAGGTACGACATTAAAGCTAATGTCAAAAAAGGGAAAATAAAATTACCCTAAGCTAATAGTAAAAAGCCAAAAAGCTCCCCGAGATCTTTCAGCGTTGTTATTTTTATATTTAAAACAAATAGCTTACAGGGTTAGACTTATATATTAAATATATAATTTAAATCAAAAAAATATAAAATAAATAATAGAATAAACAAAGAAATAATACAGAAAAATATAAAACTCATAGCAAATATATACATAGGATATATTTTAACTATTTTATTCTGTTTTCTCCCTGAAACAGTAAAAAGCCGGAATCACTTCCGGCTAGCTTCTTTCTTACCAAGGTGAATACCCATACCACGCCAACGCCGACGGGTGAGTGCAATGGCAAGGCATCAAGGTAATCATCACGGATATACTGATGCAATAAGAAATGCTCTGGATAAAATAAATTTAAATCAATCAATTAATACCATATCGAAACAAGTAACTCACATACAAAATATAGCTAAAAAGATACGGAGAATGGTAATATTATTAAACCAAAAAATAGGTATAACACTCATATTCAGGGGAAAGACGTAAATTAAAAAGTAAGACAAAGCATCTTTGATCTCTGGAGTAAAATTTTAGGATAATTTAATATAGGTGAGATAATAAATTTTTATATGGAACCTGTTAAATTTTTTAAAAGTTCGGATTTTTTATCCGGTTCTATTGAAGAGTTTAATGAATATGAAATTATTCATAATAAAGATAGGGCATTAAAGCTTTTTTTCGATCAAGACATACCAGGCAACTCTATGGTTTGAAGTGATTTTTTCTCTGATCGGGTATCCGAGTTTTATCTTCACGAGGAATATAAACAAACAGGAAAAGATGTCCTTGATAGAGTAAAAATATCTACCCAAGATCAAGTTAAAGAAAATATGAGAAAAAATTATATCTTATAAGAAAGAAACAAGGGTTAGTTGATAACATAGAATACGATAACTTTCTAAATGAAGTCAATGAAGTCAATGAAGTCAATGAAGTCAATGAAGTCAATGAAGTCAATGAAGTCAATGAAGTCAATGACAAATATAATGACAGGTTAAATATGACAAGCATTTATTGATATTTATTTTCTTTTAATCAAAACGCTAAATTAGAAACCCTATTTTCTATATTCAAAAAAGGAATTATGTCATGCGGTATAAAGAAAGACAAAAAGGTATGAGTTATTTTCAACCCTAT
>NZ_JAPFCD010000107.1:0-4522 GCF_026153155.1 Photorhabdus aballayi
TTTTCTTTAGACATTAGATTGTCCCTCTAAGACACGGAATCGGTGGTTCCACCACATCAACCAAGCAATTGCTCGTTGAATATCGCTTACAGGAATAAAATCGGGAGACAAGGACATTAAGGAAGTGGTGCTGATAGGCAGATTCGAACTGCCGACCTCACCCTTACCAAGGGTGCGCTCTACCAACTGAGCTATATCAGCACATCTTGGAGCGGGCAGCGGGAATCGAACCCGCATCATCAGCTTGGAAGGCTGAGGTAATAGCCATTATACGATGCCCGCATTGAACTCGGCTACCTGACTTTAATCAGCTGTACGTCGGTCTCGATATGCTTTTCCTTTGTAAAAGGAAAGAAGATACCAAGACTAAATCTGATTCTTTGGTGGTGGGGGAAGGATTCGAACCTTCGAAGTCTGTGACGGCAGATTTACAGTCTGCTCCCTTTGGCCGCTCGGGAACCCCACCTTTTCCAAATTTTTAATGGTGCCGGCACCAAGAATCGAACTCGGGACCTACTGATTACAAGTCAGTTGCTCTACCAACTGAGCTATGCCGGCATCAAGTGCTGCGCATTCTAGGCAGTGTGAGAGCACTATGCAACAAAAAAATTGCCATCCTTGATCATTCGGTCACAAAACGCTCATTTTCATTCAATTAGCTGTTTTTTTCAATATGTTTAGCTCAAATAATAAACATAAAATCACCTATCACCATAGAGGAACTGATCACAGTGCCCGATAAAACTTGATAGGTCACTTCATTTTACGTCATTTAAATTTCCATCATGATAAACAAACAGCTAAAGCTAACATTAAGTAAAGCAACTCAATTTTTTACGCTTCTGCATTCCTTGCAAAAAAAACCGATAAAAATACAAAAAAGCCTACGCCTGCCGCTCATCAGTCGATATCATGCAATTTATTTTTTGCCGGGTACAGGTTGTTTATTGCAACTTGTCCAACCTGCACAAACAGGCAGATGTTGGTTTATGAATAAAAAAGAACTTTTTTTGGCCACTCCATATTTGCAATTCAATCGTGAACAATGGGCAACCTTACGCGATTCAGTTCCACTGACACTAACAAAAGAAGAATTAATTGATTTAAAAGGAATTAATGAAGAAATTTCTTTAGAAGAAGTTGTTGAGATTTACCTTCCTTTATCTCGCTTACTCAATTTTTATATTAGTTCAAATTTACGTCGTCAAGCAGTGCTCGAACAATTTCTAGGTACTGATGGACAAAAAGTCCCTTATGTCATAGGAATTGCTGGTAGTGTTGCCGTTGGTAAAAGTACTACTGCACGTCTATTACAAGCCCTGCTAAGTCGTTGGCCTGAACACAGAAGTGTAGAATTAATTACTACAGATGGTTTTCTACATTCTAATAACGTACTGAATGAACGTGGACTGATGAAAAAGAAAGGGTTCCCGCAATCATATGATATGCATAGCTTAGTGAAATTTGTATCTGATATTAAATCAGGATCTACACAAGTATCCGCACCAGTTTACTCTCATCTTACCTATGATATCGTACCAAACGAGCAAAAACTCATTAAACAACCAGACATTTTGATTCTCGAAGGTTTGAATGTATTACAAAGCGGTATGGATTATCCTCATGATCCACACCATGTATTTGTCTCTGATTTTGTCGACTTTTCTATCTACGTCGATGCACCAGAAAAACTACTCAAAAGTTGGTATATCAGTCGTTTCTTAAAATTCCGTCAGGGCGCCTTTTCCGATCCAGACTCTTATTTCCACAGCTATTCCAAGCTATCAGAAGAAGAAGCCATAAATACTGCATCAGATATCTGGCAAGAAATCAATGGACTGAATTTGCGACAAAATATTTTACCAACTCGAGAACGTGCAAGCCTAATCATGACAAAAGGTACTAATCACACTATTGAAAGCGTAAGACTGCGTAAGTAAAAATAGTTCCCGAATCCGGAAGACATTCCTCTTCCGGTCGTTTTTAACAACCTCTTAAAGAAATCTCCCCACCTATATATGGGGTTATAACACCATTCTGATCAAGTAACAAAGCACCTTGCTGATTAATACCCCTAGCTATACCATACACTTCCTGACTACCAATAATTAATTTCACCGGTCTATCCATAAAATTATCTAACTCAAACCACCGAGAAACAAATGAAGACAAACCTTCATTTTCAAACTGAATTAAAGCCTTCCTTAGATCAAGTATTATTTCTACAGCCAATTTATTACGATCAACTTCAATGCCTGCCTGCAACAAATTAATCCATTGCTGATTAATAGATTCTTCATCCCTATGATCCATTGAAATATTTATACCCGCCCCTATCACAACCTGAGCAGCATCACCAGTCTTTCCTATTAATTCAACTAAGATTCCCGCTAATTTCTTATCATCAAGATATAAATCATTTGGCCATTTTACCCTAATTCTATCAGCTCCAAGTCGATGTAATACTTCAGCAATAACAATGCCAACAACCAGACTCAATCCGATTGCAGCAGCAGGTCCTTGTTCAAGGCGCCAATACATAGATAAATAAAGATTTTTTCCAAAGGGCGAAACCCATTTCCTTCCACGCCGCCCTCTGCCAGCATACTGATACTCTGCAACACAAGCATCCCCTGATTTCAACTCAGATAAACGTTCAAGCAAGTACTGATTAGTCGAATCAATAACTGGCAAAACAGTTATACGATCCTGAGGTAAGTATTGAAAAATAGTATATTCATCAAGTAATTGCATAGGCACCACAAGGCTATAGCCCTTGCCAGGCGTTGTTTCTAGTTCAATTCCCCATTCACGAATTGTCTGTATATGTTTATTAATCCCAGCTCTACTCATTCCTAAATCTTGTCCCAACTGTTGGCCAGAATGAACGTCACCGTCAGACAAAATCTTAATCAACTGTAATGGCACGGTTATATCTTTCATGAAATACATTCCACAGCATCAATTTCGCCTTTAGAACCAATAAAACGAACCTCAGGTTCAAGTAACACACCAAACTTACTTATCACTTGCTGACGAATATAGGCAGCCAATGAGACTACATCCTTGCCTGTAGCATTTTCCTGATTTATCAATACTAGAGCTTGTCTAAGATGCACAGATGCACCTCCAATGCGATAACCTTTTAAATTACAATGTTCAATGAGCCAACCTGCCGCTAATTTAAACATCCCATTCATGTAAGGATATTGGGGGCTATCAGGGTAATTTTCTTTGATTTTTGCCGCAACTTGCGCACTGACAATTGGGTTTTTAAAGAAACTCCCCGCATTTCCTGTTATTGAAGGATCAGGCAATTTATTGGTACGCATTGCACATACTGAATCAAAGATATTCTGAGGAGTTACATTATCTTTCGACAGCCTAACTAAATCACCATAGCTCAATATCGGCCGCCAATTCTTCTTCAACAATAATCCTACGGAGATAATGGAATGATTTACTTTATATTTATGCTTGAAAACACTATCCCGATATCCAAACTGACATTCACCAACACTAAGACGCGTTTGTTCCCCAGTTTCTAGATTAAGAATATCTACATATTCACACACATCTCTAAATTCAATACCATATGCACCAATATTTTGAATTGGTGCAGCACCAACGCAACCAGGAATTAAAGCCAGATTCTCTAATCCATAGATTTGATTTTTAAGAGAATGGCAGACTAATTCATGCCAATTTTCTCCTGCCCCTACATGTAAATGCCACGATTCATCTGTCTCCCGCTGTTGAATCCCCATAATCCTATTCAGAATCACAGTTCCTTCAAAATTTGCAGTAAATAAGACATTACTGCCTCCACCAAGTAATAATGCAGGTTGTTTTTCACTTTTGGCTTTCTGCCATAAAGTTAATAAAGACTCGGCAGATTCAGCTATATCTAAACGTTTAGCGTAAACTGATAACCCAAAGGTATTAAATTCTTTAAGAGAAAGCATTTACTCAATACTCAATACTCAATAAAGCTACTTAATAAGTAGTTTATCAGCTATAGGAGTGGAAAACAGTTGGAAAAATAAGTTAGTTATTTATTATTAATGCGAAAAGGCCACCCTTTTGGATGGCCTTTTCGTCTCAAAATAAAGTCTGGCAGTTCCCTACTCTCACATGGGGAGACCCCACACTACCATCGGCGCTACGGCGTTTCACTGCTGAGTTCGGCATGGGGTCAGGTGGGACCGCCGCGCTATCGCCGCCAGACAAATTCTCTTATGCGTTATCATGGTGCTGATACCCAGATTCGAACTGGGGACCTCACCCTTACCAAGGGTGTGCTCTACCGACTGAGCCATATCAGCAATGGTTGCCCAAACTTACTGTTGGCGCAAAAAATTAAAGCCTGGCAGTTCCCTACTCTCACATGGGGAGACCCCACACTACCATCGGCGCTACGGCGTTTCACTGCTGAGTTCGGCATGGGGTCAGGTGGGACCGCCGCGCTATCGCCGCCAGGCATATTCGGTTTTACTCCGGCCGTCGCGTCTCTTCCGCAACC
>NZ_JAPFCD010000108.1:0-4506 GCF_026153155.1 Photorhabdus aballayi
GAAAGATGATTATAAAAATTCCGCAAAAAAATACCCAGAATGGTTTGAAATCAACAAGCTTCCGACTGATTTACGCGGTTCTGAGTTAAAGAAATATCGTGAATATTATAGCGATGATGAATAACCAAGTATTTCAACTCAAATCCATATATATAAAAGGTACATTATGCAATATGTTCTTATCAATATAAACAACTGTAAATTTTTACTCCCGGAACCGATCGGAGACTATGAATTTCCATCGTATATTTTGAAACACAAGCAACTTATTATTGATTATATTGAAGTATCTAACAGCATGTTGAAGTATGGCGGTGAGCCTTTTTCAGAAGAAATGCAACAATGTGATAATAGAGCAAAGCACATTAGATACCAGCTAGCTGACTTTAAAGCAATTACCGGGATTGTTGGGTTTCCGTTTGATATGAGAGATGTTGACTTGTACATCATCAATAACAGTCTTAATATAGCCATTGAATTTAATATATAAAATGATAGGATATGCTCGCTCGCATCTAGACTCAGGCATTTAAGAGCGGTATGCTGCATTGATACTACTGAACAAGTAGCTTAGAAATATGTTCTTTTCTCCTTAAATAAACTGCCGTACAGGCAGAATATGAAGCCGGTCTCCCGGCTTTCATTTATTTAAGCGACGAAGGCCATACAACATCAGGCGCTTGATTCACATCTATACGAATAAGTACTCGCCCGGATATCCCCGGTAGCTTGGCAACACATTTTGCTGAACGGTTATTACACTTTTCAGAGCAACATGCATAAATACAATGGTAATATTAGCTCCGCTAGATGTTTCCTTAATCTGGCTGATACTGACCGTCAACGCATCCAGATGTGCCTCCAGAGGAAGCCGGTTTTTATCCTGTGTCGAGTGACACCTGGCATTATCCGTCAGTGACTGTGTTAATGGGACGATTGGCAGACCGGATGCGGCATCAACTAGCAAGTTCATAACCGATATCCCGGACATGCGTCATCTGAAGCCAATGGGGTTTATGGTGATATGAGGCAAATTGTAAACGAGACCTATCATAAACGACCAAGGCATAAGTATGAAGATTTTGAGCAATGCTCTGTCGGGTTAGTTCAATCATCGGCTGATTGAGCTAATGAAATAAGATGCGGTGATTGTTGAGAAACCGTTAGACGGCTTGAGTGGTGGCAAAGGCGCTCTTCTGGGCACTGGCTATATCTTTAATCGTCAGTGCAAGGGAAGTGGCAAGAGTCATAGGTTGTTTAACCAAAGATTGATATCGACGGTTGAGCCGGGCATGGTATGGCCAAAACGTAGCGCAATTGGGATCAGTTATTTAGGACAGCTCTTAAACTGATATGTACGAAGAGCAACTTAAAAAGCGTTACCTGCCTTAATTAAAACATATAAATAAAGATACAAAGGTAACGCTTAAATTATACTTACCATTCTCTCGAATAAATATTTGAAAGTTTTTTAGTCAATTCTGGGTTATTCACAACATCAATATTCTTTTTCTCATCATGTGCGGCAAGAGCACTATGAACGTCTTCATTTATATCACAGGTCAATGGAATAAGGTTCAACAATGATTCTGGACATTCTTTAGTGACTTTTTCAAAGATCATCTCATATAAAGAATTGTGATACCTGAGTTATACATAGATTGTTCTAATGAAATATATTTTTCTATATTTTCACCTCGAAATAATCATATTGAATTTCTATCAGAGATAGATAGAATGTTTATCATTAATCCCATTATTTATAAATACTTCGCTTAATAGGATTTCTATTTTCATCAAAATATCTACTGGGCCAAATAACTGAAGGATGTATTCCGAGTTTGTCCGCAATAATTTTTTCTCCCTTAGACCATCGGCGAGCTAACGTATTTGATAGTGTTGATGAACTTAGTCCTGCTTCCCGTGATAATGCTGCAAGTGTTGTGCCACGTTTACGCAATTCAGCAATAATATCTGCTGGATGCCAATCGTTTTGAATTGATATCATATCGGCTTACTTCTCCCATTGGTTTATGATGATGATTTAAACAGGCTCCATGAGCCAGTGTTCATTTCTGGTGAACGAAATTTTCTACCAAAACTGTTATCAAAAGGGCGATAACAGACACACTGGCAAAAAATTTCTTACCAAGATCCATGAACACAGAACCATATACAATTTGAATACGTGACCAATTAAACACGCATTTATGAGTTTGGAAGCTTATTCATTGTAATAGCGTCGGATTGAATAATGGCTTTAGAAACCTTCTCAGGTTCATCCAGAAAATTAGTGATCAAAGCACCGACAAAATAAAGCGTAGCAACGATACAAGTGACGCCACCTGCTCCTATGCTATTTATAAATAAACCAACAATGGCAGGGCCAATCACTACAGATAAACCTGTCCCTAAATTCAGTACTGACATGACAGCCCCTTTGTCTTTTTCTACCATATTAGCGGACATCGCATCCAACGGGATATAACCAGCGACACCCGCTCCCCAGCAAATTCCACATATGAGTACTATGGCGTAATTTGTTCCAACAAATTGTGGTGCGAAAAACAGAAGCAATGAAGCAACACCCGTCAGGACCCCGCCACACCAAATAATCGTCCTTTTATAACCTATTTTGTCTCCTACTATACCCCAGACCAAATTAAATAGAATATTACTCGTAAAAGCAGTTCCCCAAATGCTTAGCCACTGAGTTGTAGTAAAACCCTGAGAAATCATATATACCGGCAAATAAATAGGAAAAGCGTATTGAGAAAGTGAATTTATGATTCTAAGGATACAAGAAACAAATAATTTTGGATATTCCTTAAGAATAGTTATCCCCTTCAAAACTTCCTTTATATTTTCAAGGATATTATTGTTACTCTGGGGTTTAATGTTATCGCGATTGAGAACCAGAGCAAAAAAAGCGCCAACAATAATAAATATCAGTGTTGTCCATAACGTATTAATATGACCTAATTCTTCTACTGCCCAACTCGCATAAAAAGTAGCTAATACTTGCATTCCGCCTGAAAAAACAAAATAAAACCATCCATATGCTGTACTGAGTTTGACAACAGGACTTCTATAGGCAATCCACACTGAAAATGAGTAAGCAAATAACGGATATCCGAAACCTTTAACGGCTTGTGCCATCAACAAAAGTGGATACGACATTTCTTTTAAGCCCAGGCTGACGAAACCTACGGTGCCAACAACACAAAAAATTGTGCCTAATAGCATGGTTCGTTTAGCCCCAAATGCCTCAAAAAATACGCCAGCAAACCAAGAAGATATGGCGACACTTATGCCGTAAATGCTAAATAGTGTGGAAACGTCCTGGATACTTAATCCATTATCTACCAGATAGGGGCTTAGCCAACCTATTTCTATTCCATTACCAATCATGAAGGCCAAAATACCCAAATATCCCCATGATAATGTGCAGGGTATACCTATTCGTCCTAAAAAACCACTCGTATTCTGCTTCATTTCAAACCCTACAATTAAATATTTTTTCAGCATTCAAGATTTTTAAATACTTATTTTAGTTTTACTTTACTATCAGACAGACGTTATATTGCAAAAGTCTTTTCAATTTTTATAATCTATTTGTGTATTCCAATTTGCACAACAGGTTGGCCTGTTCAGTTAAATTATTCCCCGGCAATATTAGGATCGAACACGATATTTTTATCATAAAATCAATTTCAAACGTTGTAATTTTTAAGTTAAAAAATAAGTACTACTGTTTTTGAAACAATGCCAGTTTCCTAACTTTTTACGTGTAGTTTCCAGATTTTTATCCAGATAATTAACCGTTATATCGGAAATATTCTATATGATGAAAGTCAATCTCCAGAAATTCAAACGTTATAATTATGAGTTTTAAATAAAAGACATCATTAGTCAAGCAGGAAGTTTACAGTCTGATAACAAAATCTGCTTTTTGTGATAGCATTCCATTTTTTGGCAGCATTAATGTTAGTAACAAATAGAGTGTTTTTTAATCGAAATGTGTAAAATCCATGTTTGCAAAACTAATTTTGATGAATATTGGACTTGCTCAAATCTATCAATCTATCTGGTGTCAATATAGGCAAAGATACCCGCGTCTCAATGAGTTTCTCGCTTGATAAACCTTAAGACAGAAGCTATTGCAGAATAAATGCCTCGCCGTTTTTTATACTCTTTCGCCTGTTCAATTCGCTTTTCAACACGTGCCTGCATTTCCAGGTTTTCTTGCGCTGACAATTCTCTGTAATTAACCCGAATTCTGCTTAAGCCATCATTGAAAAATCTTCTTCTGAGTAGAAAACTTTCAGTGATGGCTTCTTCAATTTAAGGCAGTAAGCAATCAATCCACCTAAAACGCACAACAGAAAACCTTTTATACTTCGGTGGCGGGAATGCTCTATTTGAGAAATAGTTTTTAATTGCCCATTAATCGGTTGAGTAGACCACGGGAACTACCTCCGCAGCCTCTCGCAGAACGGTACGTGA
>NZ_JAPFCD010000109.1:0-4377 GCF_026153155.1 Photorhabdus aballayi
GTGGCTATCGGTCACTTAAAGGAAGTACACGAACAGACGCATCCGGCAGAACGGCAGTCAAAGCAAAAAATGCCGCCAGATGACAAACAAACGGATAGCGCTAAGCCGGACTGAAACCTCAGTACAGCTGGATAGCCCGCCCGTCCTCTGTCAGTCCGCAGGGGAACGGAGAAAGGCAGACCGCGCACGTCCCTGCGCGCGGACTGCCCCCTACCTACAGCGTGCCCGGCAGTAAATGCCGGCCGCCCGGCGCTGAACCCCGGCGTTCTCGGTGACAATCGTTGCCGGTCAGCCGCCATTCAACATAATGTGGCATTAAGCGCAATGGGCCTGAACGGCCCGCCACGCTTAACGGAACATTATGTCGGCGCCGTTCACCGCAGGGCGCTGCGCGGTTACCTTAACCCCGGTGAGCGGCTGGCCGCCGGGTTGGGCCTCTCAGCCCCAGCGGCGCACAGGGTTCGCTCGCTCACCCTCTGCTGTCAGTATCAGTGCTAAAATCCACCGCCGCAGTCGCCGCCGTCCGTGGCGGCTCCGGTGCCCAAACCTACCTGAAACCGTGGCCGGTCAGCCCGTCAAGGTCAACAACCCTGAAGGCAGGCCAGCAGGCTGGCGCAGTTTATGGCCCCCGCCCAACCCCGCTGCACTGGCTGCGTCCGGCTCGCAGTCGCAGGCTCCTCGCTCGTTCCCGTCCTCGCCATCTCCGCCCCGTCTGCCCCCGCAGGCAGGGGCTCCCCGCTTAACGGCTTCACCTGCGGGCCTCGCCGGCCCGCACCCGGCCAACCCGCGTCAGCGGCGCAGGCAAGCTGCCCCGCCGTCGCGGGTTCCCGATAAAACCCCGGTTCCGGCAGGAAAAGGGGGCTGAAACCCGGCACTGACGTCGGGGAAAAAATGCGCTAACATCAGCAAAGTGCACATCGGGGTTTTAGGTTCGCGGTGATGAGTGAAGGGGGGAGGCGTGGCTCTTTAACAGGCTGTTATTAAAGAAAAAAATCCTGACAAAACAGTATGGTCGTGTCGGGGTAATCCCTAAGACCATCAAGGGACGGTGCGGGAAATCCTGACCGAGGAGGGAGAACTGCTCTGGGCAGGGCGATTACTCACCTGGGGCGAGCCGGAGCGCTGGCCGGTGCTGACGGTCAACGACCCAAGGAACCTGACGTGTAATTTTCGGTTTTGTGGTCAGTACGAAGACAGGGAAAGCGGTTTGTTTTATAATCGGCACCGTTATTACGAGAGTGAAACAGGCCAGTACTTATCGCCAGACCCGTTGAACTTAGCCGGAGGAGTCAATCCTTACAGTTACGTGCATAATCCGGCGAACTGGATTGATCCACTGGGGCTAGCGGGGTGTCCGGGGGCAAAACCTGATTTTTATGTTGGACCAGCTGGGCCAAGTACAACTATGCCATCGACAGGGTATCGCCATATGAAATATAAGGAGCCTGATGGTTCTATTAACAAATTTGTAGATTCAACTTTAAAAAATAAATCAGCACCTGTTAGTTACTTTGGATTTGAAAAATATCCTTCGGGAAGTGCGGCAAGAGATGGTTTCCAAATAGCACCTGGCTGGAGTGATGCGCGTATGGTTGGTACTTTTGACACTTTGCAACTATATAAAAATGGCAAACCAACCGCCTTTGTTCCTACATGGGAGGGTAACACCCATCCAACTAAATTAGAGCCTTTTGCATCAGCATATCCTCAGTATGGAAAAGGTGGTGCTGTTCAGCTACATGCTGATAATCAAATCATTCATTTTGATTCAATTAGAATTTTACCGGATTAATATTATGGATATATTGAAAAGAGAAGATGCAGAAGTAATGCTTTATCAGCTACTTAAGAGAACTGTAATAAACGATAATGACATTAATGAATTAATGGATATAGCAAAAAATCATGATCGTTCTATTCCAATGAAAGGAATTCGCCACAAGTATGATCATATGGAAAAAAGGAAATTAACAAAGGAAGATTGGGATGTCCTTGATACGTTAATGCATTTTTACGGCCCTTAGGAATAATTTAAACATCGAAAAGCCGGAAAGATCCTCCGTGATCTTCCGGCCTTCTTCATGATCTACCGTGGCGCATACCCACGGTAAGCCAGCGCGGACTGGAGCTTAGCAATGGCATCCTTAATCTGATACGCTTCCTCGTCATTCACCGCGCAAGCCCGTATCTCCGCCCAGTTCAGCCGCTTAACCAGTTGGGCCAGGGCCAGCGCTTCAATGTGGGTTAACTGAATGTCCTGTAAATGTTCAATCACCATGTTCATTTTATCCCCTCCCTTAGCCCGCGTTGTACTCAGCCAGCATTTCACGCATCCGCAGCTTAATCTCATTAAGCTGGTTCTGTTGCCGCTGGTACTGCTGATGCTGTTGTTGCGTGGCCTCACTGTCAGGGATCAGCACCAGACAACCGTCCATCACCTTCACCGTAATCTGACCCCCGGTATTAAACCCCGCCTGTCTCAGCCACTGGCCCTTAAGATGTATCGCCGGGGTGGCGTTGTTAACCTTATTCCCGTTCGGTACATAACCCACCGTGTAATACCGTTCTGTTTTCGCGGCTTTATTTACCGCCGCTTCTGCCTTAGAATGCGCCTTAGCCATAGTAACTACCTCTTTTAGTTGCTTGTGGTGAGCGGGGCTAAAGTGTTGGTAGCACCTTAGCCCCGCGTTAAATCAAAGGGTGTCCTTTTATCTTGCCAACGCCTGTAACTGCTTCTTAGTTAAAAAAGCATCCAGCAACTTCTTAATCACTTCCTTATCCTCATCCGGTAACTGTTCCACTGCCTGAAACTGTCTCAGTAACTCCCGGTCCTCAAATCTTGCTTTAGCCGCTTCCGTCGCGGCCCCTTCCAGCAAGTAATCACTGGTTACGCCCAGTACATCCGCTAACCGTTTTAACGTATCACTCCCCGGTCTGGAAGTTCCCCGCTCAAAACGGCCAATATGGGTGTAATGCAACTCCGCCAATCTGCCCAGTTCAGACTGGGAGAACCCCTTTTGCCTGCGTAACTCACGCAAGCGTTGGGCAAATCCGGTCTCTGTCGTCGCTGTCATATCAAGCACCTCAGTCATCATAGCGGTATCAAATAGAGCTATGTTGCCGTAATTATCTGCCATCTTCCATGCTCCGGTGCGTTGATATGAACTTTACATGCTTGACATGATAAAGCCTTGAAGCTACCTTATCAAGCATAAATGCTTTATTGAAAAATATTTTATAAGGACCGCTTACATGGCACGCATCCCGGAAGCAGAACTACAGCACCTGAAAGCCGCCGTCTCCTTAGTAGCCGTGGCGGAACAACAGGGACGAAAGCTGATTAAACGCGGCAAAGATTACGTGCTGCTGTGCCCGTTCCATCAGGAAAAAACCCCGTCAATGGTATTGAGTCCTGAAAAGAATCTCTATCACTGCTTCGGCTGCAATGAAGGCGGCTCGATACTGGACTGGGTGATGAAAACCGAAGGCTTAAGCCTGCGCCATGCGGCGGAGCGGTTGCGCGCCTTACTCGGCGAAAATCCGGCGGTCAAGCCGCTGGTTGCACCGTCTGAACCGGCGTTGCTGGCCGAAGATGAAGCGGGCCGGCAGGCGCTGCTGCATCGGGTGGTGGAGTTCTATCATCATACCCTGCTGAACGCCCCGGAGATGCAGGCTTACCTGACGGCGCGGCAGCTCAATCATCCTGAACTGGTTGCTCACTTTAAACTGGGTTTTGCCAACCGTACGCTGGGCTATCGGCTGCCATCAAGAAAGCTGAAATCCGGTGCAGAAATCCGCGCCCGCTTGCGCTCGCTGGGTCTGATGCGGGAATCGGGTCATGAACACTTTACCGGCTCGCTGGTTGTACCGGTTATCAATCCTCAAGGACAAATACAGGAAATCTACGGACGTAAAATCGGCGACCACCTGCGGGCGGGTACGCCATCGCACCTTTATCTACCGGGTGCGCATGGCGGCGTCTGGAATGAAACGGCGCTGATAGCCGCGAAAAGCCTTATCGTGTGTGAATCGCTGATTGATGCGATGTCGTTCTGGGTCGCAGGGTATCGGAACGTGACCGCCGTTTACGGGGTCAATGGCGTGACAGCCGACCACTGGCAGGCGTTCGAACGGCACGGTATCAAACAGGTGCTTATCGCGTTCGACAATGACAGCGCGGGCAATGAAGCGGCGGTGAAACTGGCGGAGGCGCTGCTTGTGCGGGGGATCACACCGCTGCGCGTGATGTTCCCGCCCGAAATGGATGCCAACGACTATCTGTGTCAGGCGGCCGAGCCGGAAGCCGCCTTCGCCCTGCTGCTTGAGAGCGCCACGCCAATATCCACCGCCATAGCAGCGCGCACGACGGCGGAGGTA
>NZ_JAPFCD010000011.1:0-128954 GCF_026153155.1 Photorhabdus aballayi
TATTTACTTATTTACTTATTTACTTATTTACTTATTTACTTATTTAATCCTTGTACTTTATTTTTTTTGCGAGTTATCCATGTTTCATTTACAATAATTACACCTACAGATTTAATTATTATTTTTAAATCAATAGGTTACTGTTTGATTGATATATTTATTATAGAAGATAAAATTCACAAAGATATTAATTATAATATGCCAAATTTTCATAATTAGCATGAGGATTGTATTTGTTTTTATTAATAAATTATATGGTTAATTAACTATGTTGCTATATATAATAGTAAGGATAATAGGATAAATATCCTATTATCCTTATACCCTCAGGAAAATAGCCTTTTATTGATGCTATTTTGAATACCTGCGGCATCAAGTCCTAAATCCGCTCTGATTTCTTCCTGGCTACCTTGTGGTATAAATTGGTCAGGCAAGCCAATATTCAGAATCTGCACAAGACGGCCTTCCTGCATTAATAGTTCATTAACGCCACTTCCAGCGCCGCCCATAATGGCATTTTCTTCCAACGTGACCAATAAATCATGGTTATCGGCCATGTCTAATACCAATTCTTTATCCAGTGGTTTAATAAAGCGCATATCGACAACAGTTGCATCCAGTGATTCTGCCGCGGTTATTGCATCGGGTAATAGAGTACCAAAGTTCAGAATTGCTACTTTCTTACCCTGACGGCGAATAACACCTTTGCCAATTGGCAATTGTTCAAATGGTTGTCGTTCCGCCCCCGTTCCGGTTCCTCGTGGATAGCGCACGGCTACTGGACCTTGCTGATAATGATAGCCAGTGTGTAGCATCTGGCGGCATTCGTTCTCATCACTGGGCGCCATAATGACCATGTTGGGGATGCAACGAAGGAATGAGAGATCAAAAGCGCCTTGATGTGTCTGACCATCAGCACCCACGATACCGCCGCGATCTATTGCAAATAAAACAGGTAGATTCTGAATGGCGACATCATGAATAACCTGGTCATAAGCACGTTGGAGGAATGTCGAATAGATAGCGACAATCGGCTTGTAACCACCAATAGCCAAACCAGCGGCAAAAGTCACGGCATGTTGTTCTGCAATGGCGACATCGAAGTATTGATCAGGATATTCGCGGGAAAAACGCACCATACCAGAGCCTTCACGCATGGCGGGTGTGATTGCCATCAGTTTTTTGTCGTTAGCGGCCTCTTCGCATAACCAGTCTCCAAAGATTTTGGAGAAAGTAGGGCGGTTATCTGAGCTTTTAGGTAATGCGCCAGTGGTCGGATCAAATTTAGGTACCGCATGCCAACTGATAGGATCTTTTTCGGCAGGTGCATAGCCACGACCCTTTTTGGTCATGATGTGTAGTAGCTGTGGCCCTTTTAGTTCACGCATATTTTTCAGCGTTTGGGTCAATGTCAGTACATCATGCCCGTCAATGGGGCCAATATAATTAAAACCCAGCTCTTCAAATAGCGTGCCGGGAACAACCATGCCTTTAATATGTTCTTCAGTTTTTTTCAGTAGCTCTTTAATCGGCGGCAGGTTGGAAAAGACTTTTTTCCCGCCTTCCCGCAATGTGGTGTAGAGTTTACCGGAAAGAAGCTGAGCCAGATGGTTATTTAACGCGCCAACATTCTCTGAGATAGACATTTCGTTGTCGTTAAGAATGACTAACATATCCGGGTCGATATCCCCGGCATGGTTCATTGCTTCAAAAGCCATACCTGCTGTTATTGCGCCATCACCGATAACACAAACTGTGCGGCGGCCTTTGCCTTCGCGTTGAGCGGCAATTGCCATACCTAATCCCGCACTGATAGAGGTTGATGAGTGACCAACACATAAGGTGTCGTATTCACTTTCATCTCTCCACGGGAAAGGGTGAAGCCCATTTTTTTGACGAATCGTATTAATACGATCTCGGCGTCCTGTCAGGATTTTGTGGGGGTAAGCTTGATGGCCGACATCCCATACCAATTTATCAAAAGGAGTTTTGTAGACATAATGCAACGCCACAGTCAGCTCAACGGTACCAAGACCGGAGGCGAAATGACCACTAGAGCGGCTGACACTGTTTAGCAAGAATTGCCGAAGTTCATCACATAACTTCGGCAGGCTCTCTTTTGGCAACATACGAAGTTCTTCAGGATTTTCCGCTAATGCCAATGTGGGGTATTTGGCTATATCAATGCTCATTTGATGCTCGTTAAGAAGTGTTTATTTAAATAGCGCCGCCAGTGGGTGAGTTTACCGGCAGACCTTAATTGTTACGTTCAATAATAAAGCTGGCAAGTGCGCGCAGCATTGTTGTGTTATAGGATTTATCTTCCAGTTTGCTCAAGGCTTTTAAGGCTTCTTGATACAGCTCGTATGCTTTTTTTTGTGCTTGTTCTAACCCCAATAATGCGGGGTAAGTGCTTTTTCTTAACTGTTGGTCGCTGCCTTGGCGTTTTCCTATCATTTCGGTATCGCCAATGACATCAAGAATATCGTCATGAACTTGGAATGCGAGACCAATCGCTTGGGCATATTGATCCAATTCTGGCAGGGCATCATGTCCACTTTGACCTGCGCCATATGCGCCCATTCTGACGGCGGAACGAATAAGCGCGCCCGTTTTATGGCGATGAATTTGCTCCAGCATATGGAGATCAATGTGTTTGCCTTCCGCGGCCAAGTCCAGGGCTTGGCCGCCGCACATACCGGCTATACCACTGGCGGTAGCCAATTCAGCAAGCATTGCGAGGCGATCTGTTGTTGTAACATCCGGCATTTCTCTTTTAGATAGGATTTCAAACGCCAGAGCTTGTAATGCATCTCCCGCCAGAATTGCGTGAGCTTCACCAAATTTTATGTGGCAGGTCGGTTGTCCACGGCGTAAATCATCGTTATCCATCGCAGGTAGGTCGTCATGTATTAATGAATAGGCGTGAATACATTCAACGGCCGCTGCTGGCGCGTCCAGATTATCTGCGGATAATCCAAACATTTCACCGACTGCATAGACCAAAAATGGGCGTAGGCGTTTACCACCAAGTAAAGTACCATGTTGCATCGCGTGAACTAGTGGGCTGTCTGCAAATGCCAGTGAAGATAGTGTGCTTATCAGAACGTTATTGACTCGTTGTTGACAGATTTTAAGCTGTTCTTTAAATTGGGTTGAATTTTGTTCAGACATAGGCTTATTCAGTATCCGGGGAGAAGTGACTCAGTGGAGATTGGGGGTCATCGTTAAGCAGAATTTGCACTCGCTGTTCTGCTTGCTGTAAAGTCTGTTGTCCTTGGCGGGCTAATTGAATGCCATGCTCAAACTCGCTTAGGGCTTCTTCCAGCGCCAGTTCACCTGATTCCAGCCGGGCGACGATTTGTTCCAGCTCTTTTAATGAGCTTTCAAATGTCATTGACGGTGCAGTTTCTGGCGTACTGTTTGTACTTTCTGATATTGCATTTTTCTTTGGCATAATTTTTTACTATTTACAGAGTTCGCCTAAGGGTTGCAGACTATCTTATTATGCTGGTGCAAACAAATCCTTAACTGATTTTGCGTTTTCTACGCGCTATACCAACGAGATAGTGTTATACTGCGCAGCCTGATTTGACGACCGGGCATACTGTCAGGTTTATTTATCAAAACGCCTAACCACTACTATAACTCACTATGAAGTTTATTATTAAATTATTCCCGGAAATCACGATCAAGAGCCAAACTGTTCGTTTGCGCTTTATTAAAATTCTTGCCAGTAATATTCGCAATGTGCTTAAGACGTTAGGAGATAATATTGCAGTGGTTCGCCATTGGGATAATATCGAAGTTCGTACTAAAGATGAAAACCTTGGTGCTCAAATTTGTGATGCGCTAACACGTATCCCCGGTATTCACCATATTCTGCAAGTAGAGGAGCGTGAGTTTCGTGACATGCATCATATCTTTGAACAAGCTTATGAAGCTTATGGCGAATCGCTCCACAATAAGACATTTTGTGTTCGGGTAAAGCGCCGTGGTAAACATGCATTTACTTCCAATGAAGTAGAGCGCTATGTCGGTGGTGGTTTAAACCAGCATATTGAATCCGCGAAGGTAAAACTTAATCATCCTGATGTGACTGTTAATCTGGAAATTGATCAGGATGTGCTGATTCTGGTAAAAGCCCGTTATGAGGGGATTGGTGGTTTTCCTATCGGAACGCAGGAAGATGTATTATCTCTAATTTCCGGGGGTTTTGATTCTGGTGTTTCCAGCTATATGCTAATGCGTCGTGGCTGCCGTGTTCACTATTGCTTTTTCAATCTTGGCGGTTCTGCTCATGAAATTGGCGTGAAGCAGGTGGCTCATTATCTTTGGAATCGTTTTGGCAGTTCCCATAAAGTCCGTTTCGTTGCGGTGGATTTTGAACCCGTTATCGCTGAAATTTTGGAAAAAATTGATGACGGCCAAATGGGGGTGGTGCTTAAACGGATGATGGTAAGAGCGGCTTCTAAAGTTGCAGAGCGTTATGGCGTACAGGCAATTGTTACCGGTGAGGCTTTGGGACAAGTTTCCAGCCAGACACTCACTAATTTGCGTTTGATTGATAATGCATCGGATACATTGATTCTGCGGCCGCTGATTTCTCATGATAAAGAGCATATTATCAGGTTGGCACGTGAAATTGGCACTGAGGATTTTGCCCGTACAATGCCTGAATTCTGTGGTGTTATTTCCAAAAGCCCGACAGTAAAAGCCGTTAAAGCTAAAATTGAAGCAGAAGAGGCCAATTTCGATTTTAATATTTTGGAAAAAGTTGTCAGTGAAGCCCAGAATATTGATATTCGCCAGATCGCAGAACAAAGCAATGAGCAAGTAGTTGAAATTGAAACGGTGACAGCATTCGCTCCAACGGATGTGTTATTGGATATTCGTTCGCCTGATGAACAAGATGATCGGCCATTGCAGTTAAATGGTGTGGAAATCAAATCATTGCCATTCTATAAGTTGAGCAGCCAGTTTGGTGATTTGCCAAAGGAGAAGACTTATCTGCTCTATTGTGAACGTGGAGTAATGAGTCGTTTGCAGGCACTCTATTTATCTGAGCAGGGTTTTGATAACGTGAAAGTTTATCGGCCTTAATTGCTTTAATTATACATTTCGGGGTTCCTATTACGTGAACCCCGAATCGTATAAAGTAAGATGTTTTTGCCTATTTTTTCAATCCTGATAAGAATATACACCTAGTGGCAATATGAGTTGAGCCGCCACCTCTGCTGCTGTTTCTCGTCCTTTTAATAATTCGATGAGTTTTAATGCGAAATCGAAAGCTGTCGCTGGCCCCTGACTGGTCAATAGATTGACGTGATCATCAAAACAGACTCTGCAATCAATCCATTTATCGGACGAAATTTTGTCTTGCAAATCGGGGTAACCGGTCATTTTGCCAGTAGGAAATAAATTATGGTGTTCAAGTACGATAGCAGGCACGGCACAAATTGCAGCGATAATTTTCCCTTGATAATGTGCCTTGCGGATTTTTTCGATAACTAGTGGGTTATCACGGAAACACTCGGCACCCTGCATACCGCCGGGTAAGATGATGGCATCGAAAGATTTATCAATAACTTTTTCCAGAGGGACATCAGCAACCAATTTTACACCTCTGGAGCAAATTAAAACCAGTTCTCCATCGCTGGCGGTGCTGGCGATCGTAACACTGATGCCAGCACGTACCAGTAAATCAATAGTTGTAACGGCTTCTGTTTCTTCACTACCGTGAGCCAGGCAGATGAGTGTTGAAGGGTTCATAATCATCTTTCCTTATGTTTAATTAGGTTATAGATACGGGTATTTTCAGGGGCTGCCAGGCCATGTGCACGGGCCCGGCGTAATAAATAACCGGTGATATAGTCAATTTCAGTGCGACGTTTTGCGCGGACATCCTGCAACATGGAAGAGTAATTTTTTGCGGTAAGCTTAATCACATCGTAGACATAGGCAATCAGGTTATCGATAGTGGTATGTATGTTCTCTCGTTGCATAACCTGAATAATTTCTTCGCACAAAATATTCAATTGTTCCGGGTAGCGAAGCAAATCTCCATTCCGGCATTCATAAAGTGCAGTCAGCGGGTTTACGACACAGTTAGCAGCAAGTTTCAGCCAACTAATAGAGTGAATTTCATTATGCCATGCAACATCTGGCAAAGATCGGTGTAATACATTAGCCAGAGAGCTAAGCCCAGTTGCATTTGACGTTGCTGAGCCAATATGGGTTAGCCCGGAAGCGGTATGATAAACCTGTTGGTCATCCTGATATGCACCATGTGTCGTGACGCCAAGAAGTATTGGATTAGGCGCTGATAATAGTTCTTCTTGAGTACCCATGCCGTTGTGTAGTAATAAAATTGGGCAATTAGGTGAAAGCTTAGGGAGTAAATTATTCACTGCATCAGCGGCTTGCCATGCTTTCAGACAGACAATCAGTAATTCGCTATTAGCAAGATGGTCGCTGTTATTAGTTGGGATTGTCTGGTTGAATACTTCCCCGTTCATTTCATCAATATGAACAGATAAATAAGACCGGGAACTTTTTAGCCAACCTTGTACTTGATGTTTTTGTTGTGATAATGCTGCCAGCCACAGTTTTCCTATAGCGCCGCAGCCAAGAACGGTTATCTTCATACGATCCTCCGGGAGAGACGCTATTATGATAATGGATAGAAATGATAAGATCCTGCTAATCCAAGTATAGAGCTTTTGCTGGCAATGGAAAGCGGTTATCATGCCAACTTATTGATTATCAGGAGGTCATGGATAATGCCATCTTTCGATATTGTTTCAGAAATTGATATGCATGAAGTTCGCAACGCGGTAGAAAATGCGCAGCGCGAGCTTGCTAGCCGTTGGGATTTCCGTAATGTCAACGCCAGTTTCGAATTAAATGAAAAAAATGAATCTATTAAGATTGCCAGTGAGTCAGATTTTCAGGTAAATCAGTTGGTTGATATTATACGTGAAAAGCTGGCTAAACGTGGTATCGATGGTGCTGCATTGAATATCCCTGATGATATGTTGCACAGTGGTAAGACTTACAGCGTTGAAGCGACCCTGACGCAAGGAATAGATACTCCTACGGCGAAAAAGATCGTGAAATTAATTAAAGATAGTAAGCTGAAAGTGCAGGCACAGATTCAGGGTGAGCAGGTGCGAGTAACAGGTAAAGCTCGTGATGATTTGCAAAGTGTTATGGCATTGGTTCGCGGCGCAGAACTGGGACAGCCATTCCAGTTTACGAATTTCCGGGATTGATTTTCAGCCAAATAAATTGATATACCCTATGGATTTCAAGATGCATCGCGACGGCAAGGGAGTGAATCCCCGGGAGCATAGATAACTATTCTAGTCTAGTATGGAGTGGGATATTCCTGACCAGGAATCCCACTTCCAATTTCCCTTAATATCGAATCGAAGTGGGTGAGTTTTATTAGCTTCTTATATGTTTGGTTTGATACTTAATCTATCGTGTCATTATTATTAGCTATCAATTGTTCAAGTTGTGTTCTGCTTGTCAACTTAGTATCTACTTTTATGTAAGCGCTATGCTCTTCCGGCACAATAACGACGTCGCAAACGCCGGGCTGAACAAGAATTTTTTGTTCCAGTAATGCTTTATTTACTATGTTTTCTGGTAGAGAAATTCTGATGCTGCTGACATAAGGGGGTTGTTTCATTGTTGTGCTGATAATGAACCAAATGATTGTCAGAACGATACCTGCCGCAAATACCAGCGGCGCTCCTTTTAACTCATATAACCAACCACCAAGGCCGCCCCCTAAAGCGACACCTAAAAATTGGCTGGTGGAATAGATACCCATTGCTGTACCTTTATAACCAGCGGGCGCTTCTTTACTGATAAGTGATGGCAGGAGAGCTTCCATTACATTGAAAGCAATAAAGAAAATTTGTATGCCGATGAAAATTACCCATAAGTGATGTCCCGCCGCCCACAATACAATTTCAGCAATCAGCAGCATAGTGATACACAGTGAAAACACTTGTTTCATGCGGCGCTTTTTTTCTGCGTAAATAATGAAAGGTAAAACAGATAAGAATGAAACTAGCATAGTGATCAGGTAAACCTTCCAATGTTGTTGGGCAGGGAATCCTGCTTGTTGCATCACCAAGGGAAGGGCGACAAAACTTGCCATTAGCAAAGTGTGCAAACTGAGAATGCCAAAGTTAAGTTTTAGCAACTGGCTATCAGCCAGAACCTTACTGAAACTGTGGCGAATAATGCCTGATTCACGATTAAGAATGTGTTTATCTGTAGAAGGAACAGCAAATAATGTTATCAGAATGCCACACCCGGCCAGAATGGTAATTCCCCAAAATAGACCATTTAATCCAATGGCATTCGTAAGAATTGGGCCAAGTACAATGGCTATGGCGAAAGTTATTCCGAAGCTAATGCCAATAAAAGCCATTGCTTTAGTTCGATTTTGTTCACGGGTTAAATCAGAAAGTAACGCCATAATTGCAGCAGATATCGCTCCAGCGCCTTGTAACGCTCGTCCAATTATTATGCCCCAGATGGAATCGCTGAGAGCGGCAATAATACTACCAAGGACGAATAACAATAATCCGCCAACAATTAAGGGTTTACGGCCAATTCTGTCAGAAAGCAGGCCAACAGGGATCTGGAAAATTGCTTGGGTTAAACCATAAATGCCAATGGCGATGCCAATAAGTGTTTCGGTCGCATCTTTTAGATGAAGGCCATAGGTTGTTAATACAGGAAGAACCATGAACATGCCTAGCATTCGCAGAGAAAAAACTGAACCTAGGCCCCACGTCGCCCGAAGCTCAAGTGGCGTCATTTTATTATCGTTCATGATTACCTCTAAATATTTTGATGCGTCATTGTAGATAGGTTTTCAATAAGGGGTAAATAGTTAATTGAATTAATAATATTGAAGTATTAAGGAGAGGAGATAATAGGTTGGAAGGAAACTGATGGCAGAAGGGGGAGCCACTGCCATCAGGGAAAATTACCGGACGTAAGTTAGGAAGGCTTCTGAGGGCACATGCGGGTCAATAGACATCATGATACTCAGGGAAGTGATTGCCACAATGGAAAATATAAATAATTTACGAGCCCAAATGCGGTCATTATCAGTTTTGTAACCGGATAACGCCATTCCTAGCCACCAGACGCTTACTGCTGCTGCAACAACCAAATATTTGTAACCAGCGTAACCGCTGATGGCTAGCATAAGGGTTGCAATCATAAATGCCAGGATATAAAGGATAATGTGGTTTTTCGCCACAGATATGCCTTTAATCACGGGCAGTACAGGAATGTTGGCTGCCTGATAATCTTTGAAACGAAAAATAGCAATAGCATAGGAGTGCGGCATTTGCCACAGGCTGAAAATCAGTAATAGGATCAACGCGCCCGTATCAAATTGACCAGTTACTGCACAATAACCGATAACTGGAGGTGCAGCACCGGACAAACTGCCGATCAACGTGCCATAAACAGATTTCCTTTTCATATAGAGGCTGTAAACCCCTACATAGACAACAAAACCGATAATCGCTAATTGCATTGCTAAAGCATTGGCTGCTGCATAGAGCAGCACTATGCCAGCAATACCCAGTATTGATGCATAAATCAGGCTGATTTTCGGATCAATAAGTCCTTTTACAAGGACACGGTTTTTTGTTCTTTCCATGATCCGATCAATGTCACGGTCAATGTAATTGTTAAATACACAACCAGAAGCCACGACTAATGAAACGCCGAGCAGAGTCGAGATGAACAAAGGGTAATCAATCACCCCTTTCGAGGCGAGTAGAAAACCACCGATCACAGAAATTAAATTGCCGAAAATAATTCCTGGTTTAGTTACTTGCAGGTATTGCTTAATCATATATGCAGCTCTTTAATCAACCATCATATTAATGTTGAGGTTGTACATAATCCATAGTGAGCCAACAACAACAATACCGATAATTAAAATGGTGAACAGCAATGCTACTAAGTTCCAGCGCTCTTCTGACGAAGTGTTCATGTGCAGGAAGTAGATAAAATGAACAATAATCTGCACCACAGCCAGAGCGACTACTGTTGTCAGGATAGTCGTATGGGAGGCAGAACCATCCATTACCATCCAGAACGGAATCACTGTCAGGATTACTGAAAGAATAAAGCCGATCAGATAAGACTTCAGGCTACCGTGGCTAGCTCCAGTATGAGCGGTATTGGAATGACTCATTACATAGCTCCTAACAGATAAACGACGGTAAATACACAGATCCATACCACATCCAAGAAGTGCCAGAACAAGCTCAGGCAGTTCAGACGGGTTTTATTGACATCAGTTAAACCGCGGCGGGTTACTTGGATTATCATAATGATAATCCAGACCAGACCACAGGTAACGTGGATACCGTGAGTAGCAACCAATGCGAAGAATCCAGACAAGAATGCACTGCGGTCAGGGCCGTGGCCGTCAATAATCAAGTGATGGAATTCATACAATTCCATCGCCACGAAGCCAAGGCCAAACAGGAAAGTCATGGCAAGCCAGGCGTTAACCTGGCCGACTTTTCCTTTATTCATGCCTAACATGGCAAAGCCATAAGTGATACTACTGAATAGCAGTAGGAAAGTTTCGACCAATACGAAAGAGAGGTCGAAAAGTTCTTTGCCAGATGAGCCGCCCGCGGTTCCGTTAACGAGTACTGCATAAGTCGCAAATAGACATGCGAACAAAATACAGTCACTCATCAAGTAGACCCAGAAACCGAATACTTTAGTGGCTCCCGCATCGTGGTGCCCGTGATGCTCGTGGGCATGATTGTGGTTAGTCATAGTTTCAGTTGACATGGTTCAGACCTGCCTTGCTAATTTGTTCATGGTGTTGATTCTCGATTTGCTCAACTTCAGCAACGGGTACGTAGTAATCAACATCTTCATCAAAGCTTTTCGCGATCCAAGTGATAATCATGCCTGCAAAGCTTGCGATAACCAGCCACCAGATATGCCAAATCATGGCGAAACCAAACAGCAAACTGAAGCCTGCAATAATTACACCTGCACCGGCATTTTTAGGCATATGAATTTCTTCATACTGAGCAGGACGTTTATAAGCTGTGCCTTTTTCTTTCATATCCCACCATGCATCACGGGTTTGAACATGTGGAACTTCAGCAAAGTTATAAAACGGTGGTGGAGACGATGTTGCCCACTCCAGAGTACGTCCGCCCCAAGGGTCACCGGTCAGATCACGGTTTTGGTCACGGTCACGGATACTAACGTAGAATTGAATGACCTGACACAAGATACCAACGGCAATCAGTGCGACACCAATCGCGGAAACGACCAGCAGAGTATGGAATTCAGGGTTGATATCTTGGCTAATACGACGAGTCATCCCCATAAAGCCGAGTGCGTAAACTGGCATAAAGGCGATGAAGAAGCCGATGATCCAGAACCAGAATGCGCGGACACCCCATTTTTCGTTCAGTGTGAAACCAAAAGCTTTCGGGAACCAGTAAGCAGTACCAGCGAAACAACCGAAGACAACACCACCGATGATCACGTTATGGAAGTGTGCAATCAAGAACAAGCTGTTATGCAGAACGAAGTTTGCACCTGGAACTGCCAGCAGAACGCCAGTCATACCACCGATAGAGAAAGTGACGATGAAGCCAACAGTCCACAACATCGGTGTTTTATACTCAATACGGCCTCGATACATTGTAAACAGCCAGTTGAAGATCTTAACGCCTGTCGGAATCGAGATAATCATGGTGGCTATACCGAAGAAGGCGTTAACATTCGCACCGGAGCCCATCGTAAAGAAGTGGTGCAGCCATACGATAAACGACAATACGGTGATGGCAATGGTTGCCCATACCAGAGAAGTGTAGCCGAATAGTCGTTTTTTCGAGAACGTCGCAGTCACTTCAGAGAAAACACCAAAGACTGGCAGCACCAGAATATAAACTTCAGGGTGACCCCAAGCCCATATCAGGTTGATATACATCATCATGTTACCGCCCATATCATTGGTGAAGAAATGGGTACCCATGTAGCGATCAAAGGTTAGTAGGGCAATGGTAACAGTCAGAATCGGGAATGCGGCGATGATCAGTACGTTAGTACAGAGTGCTGCCCAAGAGAATACAGGCATTTTCATCATGGACATGCCAGGAGCACGCATACGCAGGATCGTCGCAAAGAAGTTAACGCCTGTCAGCAAGGTGCCGATACCGGATATCTGAAGACTCCATATCCAATAATCGACTCCAACGCCGGGGCTATATTCTATACCTGAGAGCGGAGGATAAGCTAACCAACCGGTTTGAGCGAATTCACCTACACCCAGAGAGATATTAATCAGTGCAACGCCAACGACGAAGAACCAGAAGCTCAGTGAGTTCAGGAATGGGAATGCCACGTCACGAGCGCCGATCTGTAGTGGAACCACGACGTTCATCAGGCCGACAACAAACGGTGTCGCCATGAAGAAAATCATGATGACGCCGTGGGCGGTAAAGATCTGATCATAGTGATGCGGTGGCAAGAAACCTGCTTCACCCGCAGAGGCGACAGCCTGTTGACCGCGCATCATGATGGCATCGGCAAAGCCACGGAGCATCATGACAAGTGCCACGATAATGTACATAATACCGATTTTCTTGTGGTCAACGCTGGTTAACCACTCGCTCCACAGCCATTTCCATTTACGGAAATAGGTCAGGGCTCCGACAATCGCGAGCCCTGCGAAGAGAATCCCTGCAAGAGTGACCATAACAATGGGCTCATGCAATGGGATTGCATCAAGTGTTAATTTTCCCAACATTACTTTATTCCTCAACTCCGGCATGAGCGGTTTCGCTCATATTCATGTTATGACCTGTCGTTGCACCGTGGCCGCCATGCATATTCATGTTGCCCATAAATTTGGCAATAATGTCTTGATACAGGTTAGGCTTAACGCTTGAGAAGTATTCAACCGGATGGTTCTGGCTTTGTTTAGCTAACTCGTTAAATGCTTGCATGGTATCCAAGGTTTTAGAGGAGGCTTTCACTTTTTGAACCCACTGTTCAAAACCTTCACGATCTGCGGTAGCGGTAGCAGTAAATTTCATGCCGGAGAAGCCGTGGCCGCTATAGCTGCTGGACAAACCTTTATAAGTGCCAGGTTCATCGGCAATTAAGTGAAGTTTAGTTTGCATACCAGCCATTGCATAGATTTGACCACCTAACTGTGGGATGAAGAATGAGTTCATCACAGAATCAGAGGTGATTTTGAAGTTAACCGGAACCCCGACAGGGAAAGCAATTTCGTTAACTGTAGCGATGCCTTGCTCCGGGTAAACGAATAGCCATTTCCAATCAAGAGAAATTACTTCAATAGTCACTGGTTTTTCATCACTGACCAGTGGTTTATATGGGTCAAGCTCGTGGGTTGTTTTCCAGGTAATGGTTGCTAAAATAATAATGATAATGATAGGAACGGTCCATACTACCAACTCAATTTTATTTGAGTGCGCCCAGTTAGGGTGATAGGTAGCACTTTTGTTGGCTTCGCGGTAACGCAGGGCAAAAGTGAATGCCATGATGATCACCGGAATAACGATGATTAGCATCAGGCCAATAGCCGTAAGTATCAGCGTTTTTTGTTCAGCGCCGATAGCGCCTTTAGGATTCATCAATACCATATCGCAGCCACTCAGCATAAGAGTAGCCGCTAGTATTGACAATATCCCAATACTTTTATTGTATTTCATAAGTCTCATCTAACGACTCCAAATAACAAAAGCTCTATTGTCGTTTCATCAGTGCGGGCATTCTACGGTAAGGCTACTGGAGTGTAAACATTTGTAATAGTTAGTTGAGGGGTTGTTAACCCTTTATGTTACTGGGATCACATGCAACTGTAAGATTAATCAGAGGTTAGCTTGAAAAGGTTATTTAATTGTAACGAAATAGTGCGGAAATATGAATTTATACTAAATCATTTTATATTTTTTAGGCAAAGGGAAAAAAATAAAAAAATTTGCTTTAAAAATTTCCACCGCGGTCATTTTATTTAGGAATTAAATTAATTGTGAGCCACTTTTGGCAGCTCACAATTAAAGTCAATAATTAAAAGTTATATTTAATGGAGTAGACAATCGCATCCTGCCAGAAGTCTTCACCTAATTTATGATCGGCATATCGATATTGAATGCCGGTCGTGAAGGATTGGTGAGGTGTCCACCATAACGCTATTGCCCCGTTGGTACCGTTCCGTCCACCGTTGCCGTAGCGTTCATTCCGGTTAAGTTCTATTTCATTCCAGTTAGTTATGCTGAATTTTTCTTCCCAGAGTTGAAAGTCGTAACCCGCAACCCAACCAACGACATAGCCGTTATTACCGGAGTAGAAAGTTTGGTCAACATAGTGCAGTGCAACGAACGGTTTAAACCAGACACCGGCGAAATCAGTGTTGTAGCCAATACCATAAAGGGTATTTACCTCATGGAAGTTCCCTCCATGTGCTGTACCTGGGAGCGAGTAAGTACCGTAAACATGACCATAGAGGTTGAAACCAGTATCAGCCAGATAAAAGCGACCGGTGGTTTTAAACGTGTATCTTTGGTTATCTCCTGGTTCAGCGTGCTGACTGTTGAAAGCATTTTCCAGATCAAAGAACCCGTATAATTCACCCCAGTCAAATCCGGCTCCGCCTTCCAGTTCCAAATAGGCAAAGTCGTCTTTATGAGAGGTTTGCCCTGACTTGTGTGTGGTATGGTTGGTCCAGTCAAGGTAGTTCATGCTGATATTAGCAAAGCCCCCTTGATATTCAGCATAAGCTGGGACTGAGACGGTGGTGAATAAAGCAGTGGCTAGAATGGTTGTTCTCATAAATTTCTCTAACGCATCCATGAAAAGAGGTTTTGGGTTTTAAAGCTATATTAAATAACCCTTAAAATGGTAGTCTGATTCTACGCAGATATAAATATTGAACAATCAAATAATCACTTGAAAATAGCACTTTTGGCAAATGACTATTTGAAGTGTGATCGCTATCACTTAAATATTTTAAAAGAGGGCAGGGATATCAAAGGCTGACGGTCGTCAACCTTTGATAAATTAGCTTAATATTTTCACCTTTTAAGCCAATTTGCACCTTCTTAATGCAAGATAATCTAAAAGGCTACCGAGAATGATGCTTGTGACACCGATCTGTGCTCCCCATAATAGTAATGTTTCGGCTAGATCAGGCGCATGAGTCCAGTTAAGAGCATTGGTGATGATGATAAGTAACCAAAATGTGAGCAAGATACTTGCTAATGATAGTAAACCAAGCGCTAGACGATAGAAATTTTTGAACTCAATACGTGGCATAAAATCATTAGTTCTCTGGGTATAAATTAGAGTCTGGCGGCAGATAAATAACAGTAATAAGCCTGGAACAGAGGCCGCAATAGAGAATAGATAGAAGTTTGGCCAGCCATGTAATTCAACGAACCAACCCGCAATTGGGCCGACATAGACTCGTCCAACGGCAGATAAAGCAGATAATAAAGCAAATTGTGTTGCAGAGAATGATTTATGACATAACGCCATCAGTAGGGCAACAAATGCAGCGGTTCCCATTCCGCCGCAGATGTTTTCCAGAAAAACGGCGCTGCCCATAGTGTAGATATTTTTGTCAGTAATGGATAACAGCCAGTATCCAATATTGGAAATCGCTTGAAAGATGCCAAAGATCATTAGTGAGCGGAATAAACTCCACTGTTGCATCAAATAACCACCATATAATGCACCAACGATAGTTGCTGCTAATCCTAGCGTTTTGTTGATCACTCCAACTTCACCAGCATCAAAGCCAATACCACGGATCAGAAATGGGGTACTTAGGCTAGCAGCAAAGGCATCTCCCATTTTATACATGACAATTAACAGTAGTATCAGCCATGCATTATTGCGATTAAAAAAATCGGCTAATGGTTCTATTGCGGCTTGCTGGAGTGTTTTTGGTGGCAGAGCGTCAAGTTCAGGCTCTTTAGCTTTTAACGTCGCATAGATGCCAATTAGCATCAATCCAGCCATTAACCAGTAGGTATGTTGCCAGCCAATATAGCGGTCTGCGATCCATAATGCTAACCCGCCTGAAACTAACATGGCTAACCGATAACCCAGTACCGAAACGGCAGCACCTACGCCCCGTTCTTCGCTACTTAATAAATCGGTTTTATAAGCATCAAAGATGATATCCTGTGATGCAGAGCAGAAAGCAACGGTTACCGCTAGTGTGGCCAGCCACCATAAATGTTGGGATGGTTGGAGAAAACCCATTGCAGCAATACTGGTTATGAGTAATAACTGTGTAGCAAGTAGCCAACCACGGCGACGTCCAAGAAAAGGGAGGGTAAATCGGTCCATAAAAGGGGACCAAAGAAACTTGAAAACATACGCTTGGCCGACAAGAGAAAAGAAGCCAATTGTTTTAAGATCAACGTCTTCAACGGTCATCCATGCTTGCAGGGTGCTAGCAGTCAATGCGAGCGGTAAACCAGAAACAAAGCCGAGTAAAAGCAGAATTCGTGAATTATGTTGGGTAAAAACGGTGAAATAACGATAAGACATGTGCCTCCCGAAACTCTGCCCTTGGCGGGCAGAGTAAATAATTAATCCTTTAATTAGCGAGCATTTTGTTTGATGAAATTACTGACGGAAGGATCTTGAGCCATATCGGCTATGACTTCTGATAATACAGTATTGACTGCATCAGCAATTTTCTCATTAGTTGCGCTTAAAGGACCTTGTACATTGTAGCTAGTGCGGTAATTCTTAACTTGTTTACTGCCATTTTGCGCTGTACTAATGATGGAAATATCGGCTTTTGTTGAAATATTATGGCGCAGGCTGCCTTCTTTAACGTCTGCATATAAATTGTTGACAATAATTTGCAGATTGGCATTGGCTGGAGAGCCAATCATATAACCGCGAGCGGTCATCTGTTTTTCCAGGATTTCCTGGAGTAGAAAGCGCAGATCACGGGATGGTTTCAGTATTTCCAGCTTTGCATTGCGGTTAACTTGAGCAAGTGTCTGAGATTGACGATTGTCGGCACCGCTGATACTGATGGTAATCGCGCCCATCGTTGGATCTGCTGTTGGCAATGTAATTTTAGGTTCGATGGACAGGGTATTGCTGGGAGCTGCACAACCAGCAAGAAGAAAAAGCGCAATGAGTGGGAATAAGATTCTTTTCAACATGTTAATTTTCTCATCGGTGATAAGGATATCCAGTAATACTTATCAATAGCATAAATTGCGTTAATAATAGCACTGCCTTTTGATCATGGCATATCCCTGATGGGGTAAACGTGTATAAAAACCTTATGATGTGGGATTCGATTAAAAGATATTTTAATGCGTTGGTGCTATAACTCATGGAGAATAGACTAAAATTATTAGTATGGTTGGCAGTACGACTGCTGTGCGGTTAAGGAGAATGATATGGTGTGTCAGGATATAGAAGAGAAATTACAAGCTGCATTTAATCCCTCATATCTTGAGGTCATTGATGAAAGTTATCGTCACAATGTACCCGTAGGTTCTGAAAGCCATTTTAAAGTCGTCATCATCAGTAATAAATTTGCTGGTGAACGTATGCTGAACCGTCATCGTTCTGTTTATAGCACATTATCGGCAGAATTGTCCGCAGGTGTTCATGCTTTGGCGTTGCATACCTATACAGAAAAAGAGTGGAATGAATTGCAGGATACTGTTTTAGCGTCACCGGTATGTCGTGGAGGTAATATTGTTGCCTGAAATCCGCGGATTGATATTTAATTTGGGTCGTTTTCTTGCACAATAGAATGAATTTAGTGAACGGTCTTCGGGCCGTTTTTATGTTTTATATATGATCCATTTTGGATGCAAATTTAGCCGCTGAATAATCGTTATCTTGTGAAGTTGATGAATAGTTCGGCCTTTTTTCAGCAATTCTCGACTCACACCGTCTGCATCGCTATAATGTCGCGTCTAATTTTTAGAATGGTTTCGGGACGCTTCTGACATCAGGGATTCTCGGTTTTTAAATGCGACCGCCCCGGTTCTTAGAGAGTGTTGCGATTGGTACATAAAATATGTGCTGGTTGTATGGTCTCTGGAGTTGACCGAGCACTATGATTTTTTTGAGGTAAAAAGATGCAAGTTTCTGTTGAAACCACTCAAGGCCTTGGGCGTCGTGTGACAATCACCGTTCCTGCTGCCGATGTTGAAAAAGCAGTTAGTAGTGAGTTGATCAATGTAGCAAAAAAAGTTCGTATCGATGGTTTTCGTAAAGGCAAAGTGCCTATGAACATCGTTAAACAACGTTACGGTGCTTCTGTTATTCAGGACGTTCTGAGTGATCTGATGCAACGTAATTTTATCAATGCCATCATCGAACAAAAAATTAATCCAGCAGGTGCGCCAAGTTATGCGCCAGAACAATTCAAAGATGGTGAAGATTTCACTTACTCTGTAGAATTTGAAGTTTATCCAGAAGTTGAATTGAAAGATCTGGAAGCCATTGAAGTTGAAAAACCTGTTGTCGAAGTAAGAGATGAAGATGTTGATGCAATGCTGGAAACATTACGTAAACAGCAGGCTAATTGGAAAGAAACCGAAGAAGCTGTTGGTGCGGAAGATCGTGTTACGGTTGACTTCAATGGCTCTGTTGATGGCGAAGAGTTTGAAGGTGGTAAGGCTTCCGATTTTGTTCTGGCTATGGGCCAGGGCCGTATGATCCCAGGTTTTGAAGAGGGCATTGTTGGCCGTAAAGCAGGGGAAGAATTTACCATTGATGTGAACTTCCCAGAAGATTATCACGCTGAAAATCTGAAAGGTAAAGCCGCTAAGTTTGCCATTACGTTGAAAAAAGTAGAACAGCGTGAATTGCCGGAGTTGACTGAAGAATTTATCAAGCGTTTCGGTATCGCTGATGGCACTGTTGAGGGATTGCGTGCAGAAGTACGTAAAAATATGGAACGTGAACTGAAAAATGCAGTTCGTAACCGTATTAAATCTCAGGTTATCGAAGGCTTGGTTAAAGCTAACGAAATCGACGTTCCGGCCGCTGTTGTTGATAGTGAAATTGATGTTCTGCGCCGTCAATCTGCTCAGCGTTTTGGCGGCAATGAAAAACAAGCTTTGGAACTGCCTCGTGAACTGTTTGAAGAACAAGCTAAACGTCGCGTTGTCGTTGGTCTGCTATTAGGTGAAGTGATTAGCAGTAATGAACTAAAAGCTGATGACGAGCGTGTTAAAGCATTAATTGAGGAAATGGCTTCTGCCTATGAAGATCCTCAAGAAGTGATCGAATTCTATGGTAAAAACCAAGAATTGATGAACAATGTTCGTAATATTGCTCTGGAAGAACAAGCTGTTGAAGTTCTTCTGGGTAAAGCAAAAGTTTCTGAAAAAGAAACCACTTTTAATGAGTTAATGAATCAGAATCAAATGGCATAAGTTTTAGTTTTGTCATGAGATAATGAATTTGTCATCTTAATGTAATGAGCCCGCAGATTTATCTGCGGGTTTTTTTATAAGTAAAAGGCAATATTTTTCTTGAAAAAAGTGGGTTTAACCCCAGATCCTTTTTCATATTATGTATATGATTGCAAAATTTTTCAGGGGGGATTCCCCCTTGATTGGCTAACTTTGAATCATGGTCATCATCGCTTATCTCAAGTAGAATTGGTTATGAATGGCACCAACATGAATTCTATTAGGAGACGAAAATGTCATATAGCGACAAGCGGGATCAATATGCGCCTCACATGGCTTTGGTGCCGATGGTAGTCGAACAGACTGCGCGTGGAGAACGTTCGTACGATATCTATTCTCGCTTATTAAAGGAGCGTATTATTTTCCTGACCGGTCAGGTTGAAGATCATATGGCAAACCTGGTTGTAGCTCAGATGTTATTCCTTGAGGCAGAGAATCCTGAAAAAGATATTTTCTTATATATCAATTCACCAGGTGGTGTGATTACTGCTGGAATGTCCATCTATGATACGATGCAGTTTATTAAACCGGATGTCAGTACTATTTGTATGGGGCAGGCATGTTCAATGGGAGCGTTCTTGTTGACTGCTGGGGCAAAGGGAAAACGTATCTGTTTGCCAAATTCCCGGGTTATGATCCATCAACCATTAGGTGGTTTCCAGGGACAAGCTACAGATATTGAAATTCACGCTCAGGAAATACTGAAAGTGAAATCGCGTATGAATGAGTTAATGGCAAAACATACGGGAAGACCTATTGAAGAGATCACGAAAGATACAGAACGTGATCGTTTCTTGTCGGCAAATGAAGCCGTAGAGTATGGATTGGTTGATAAGATTTTCACCCATCGCGATTAATTTATTATTCCCAGAAGCTATAATATAAACATTCGGCTTACCATTTGGTAAGACTATGACGTTCGGGGTAATAGCAGAAGTTTCCTGCTTTGCCAGATGAATCTGGGGGAGCAGTTGATAAAGTGAGGTTGTGACTGATGACAGATAAGCGCAAAGACGGTTCAGGAAAGCTGCTGTATTGCTCTTTCTGCGGGAAAAGCCAACATGAAGTGCGAAAATTGATTGCTGGCCCGTCAGTATATATCTGCGATGAATGTGTGGATTTGTGTAACGACATTATTCGCGAGGAAATTAAAGAGCTTGTACCACATCGTGAGCGTAGTGCATTACCAACGCCTCATGAAATTCGTCAGCATTTGGATGATTATGTGATCGGCCAGGAAACGGCGAAAAAAGTGTTGGCGGTTGCTGTTTATAACCATTACAAGCGGTTACGTAATGGTGATACCAGTAATGGTGTTGAATTAGGTAAAAGTAATATTCTGCTTATTGGGCCAACAGGGAGTGGTAAAACGTTATTAGCTGAAACATTAGCGCGTTATCTTGACGTTCCTTTTACCATGGCAGATGCGACTACGCTGACCGAAGCGGGATATGTAGGAGAAGACGTAGAAAACATTATTCAGAAATTACTGCAAAAATGTGACTACGATGTGCAAAAAGCCCAGCGCGGTATTGTTTATATTGATGAAATTGACAAAATTTCACGTAAATCTGATAACCCGTCAATTACTCGGGATGTTTCAGGCGAGGGTGTACAGCAAGCGTTGCTGAAACTGATTGAAGGTACAATTGCGGCGGTTCCTCCTCAGGGGGGGCGTAAACATCCGCAACAGGAGTTCTTACAGGTCGATACCTCTAAAATCCTATTTATTTGTGGTGGTGCGTTTGCAGGTCTGGATAAAGTCATAGGTCAGCGTTTAAATACCAGTACGGGTATTGGATTTGGTGCGAAAGTCAAAGGTGAGTCAGAAAAGGCTACTGAAGGCGAATTGCTTGCACAGGCTGAGCCAGAAGATCTCATCAAATTTGGGCTTATCCCTGAATTTATTGGGCGGTTACCTGTTGTTGCCACGCTCAGTGAATTGAGTGAGGAAGCGTTGATTCAGATTTTGAAAGAGCCTAAAAATGCGTTGACCAAGCAGTATCAAGCATTGTTTAACCTTGAAGGTGTTGATCTAGAATTCAGAAGTGAAGCCCTGACTGCTATTGCTAAGAAAGCAATGGTGCGTAAGACGGGGGCCCGCGGCCTACGTTCTATTGTTGAAGGTGCATTGCTGGACACTATGTATGATCTGCCATCAATGGAAAACGTTGGAAAAGTTGTTGTAGACGAATCTGTTATCAATGGTCAATCTGCGCCTTTGCTGATTTACAGCAAACCGGATGCCCAGGTTTCTGGTGAATAATTTAGTCTAGGATAGGGAATTCACTAAACGAGATATTATTGAATAAAATGAGGGGATTACCCTCATTTTGTTTTTATTAAAGTGCCATACCATTGAATGTCAAATTCCTGTCCCCATATATTTTATATTCTATGGAGTGAAACTCGTGAGAACCGTGTTTCACGAGATTCCTAAAAACTGGCGAAAGCTAAACGAAGAGAGAGCTCTATGAATCTTGAGCGTTCCGAACGCATAGAAATCCCTGTATTGCCTCTGCGCGATGTGGTGGTTTACCCGCATATGGTGATCCCATTGTTTGTAGGGCGTGAGAAGTCTATTCACTGCCTGGAAGCAGCAATGGATCATGACAAACAGATCATGTTGGTTGCGCAAAAAGAAGCTTCAACTGATGAGCCAGGGGTTAATGACCTTTTCTCCGTTGGTACAGTAGCTTCTATTTTACAGATGTTAAAACTGCCCGATGGCACTGTAAAAGTGCTTGTCGAAGGGTTGAAACGTGCCCGCATTACGACCCTGGCTGACAATGGCGAACATTTTTCAGCTCATGCTGAGTATCTTGACTCGCCGCTCGTTGATGAGCGTGAGCAGGAAGTTATGATCAGGACAGCTATTAATCAGTTTGAAGGCTACATTAAATTAAATAAGAAAATTCCACCAGAGGTTCTGACCTCGCTACATAGTGTTGAAGATGCCGCTAAATTAGCTGATACAATTGCTGCGCATATGCCATTGAAACTCAGTGATAAGCAGACAGTTTTAGAAATGTCTGATGTCGTTGAGCGTCTTGAATATTTGATGGCAATGATGGAGTCAGAAATTGATTTGTTACAGGTAGAGAAACGCATTCGTAACCGCGTGAAGAAACAAATGGAAAAAAGCCAGCGCGAGTACTACCTGAATGAACAGATGAAAGCAATTCAGAAAGAATTGGGTGAAATGGATGATGCGCCTGATGAGTATGAAACCCTGAAGCGAAAAATTGAAGCGGCGAAAATGCCCAAAGAGGCTCGTGAAAAAGCTGAAGCTGAATTGCAAAAACTGAAGATGATGTCTCCTATGTCGGCGGAAGCGACAGTTGTCCGTAGTTACATCGATTGGATGGTACAAGTTCCGTGGGTTGCTCGCAGTAAAGTTAAAAAAGATTTGGTTAAAGCCCAGGAAACTCTGGATACCGACCATTATGGTTTGGAGCGTGTAAAAGAGCGTATCCTTGAATATCTGGCAGTACAAAGCCGAATTAGTAAAATTAAAGGGCCGATTTTATGTCTGGTTGGGCCTCCTGGGGTGGGTAAAACCTCTTTAGGTCAGTCCATTGCACGTGCGACCGGGCGGAAATATGTGCGTATGGCACTGGGGGGAGTGCGTGATGAAGCTGAAATCCGTGGTCATCGCCGTACCTATATTGGTTCTATGCCGGGCAAATTGATTCAAAAAATGTCCAAAGTTGGAGTGAAGAACCCTCTGTTCCTGCTGGATGAGATTGATAAGATGTCATCCGATATGCGTGGTGATCCAGCTTCTGCCTTACTGGAAGTTTTAGATCCAGAGCAGAACGTGGCATTTAACGATCATTATCTGGAGGTTGATTATGATCTGTCAGATGTCATGTTTGTCGCAACATCCAACTCCATGAATATTCCAGCGCCATTGTTGGATCGTATGGAGATTATTCGTCTTTCCGGTTATACCGAAGATGAAAAATTGAATATTGCTAAACGTCATTTGCTGCCTAAGCAGATTGAACGTAATGCTCTGAAAAAGAGTGAATTAACAATTGATGACAGTGCTATTATTGGCATTATCCGTTATTACACTCGTGAAGCCGGAGTGCGTAGTTTAGAGCGAGAAATTTCTAAGCTGTGCCGTAAGGCGGTAAAAGCATTGTTAATGGATAAAAATTTAAAACATATTGAAATCAACTCAGATAACTTGAAAGATTATCTAGGTGTTCAACGTGTGGATTACGGCCGTGCAGATACGGAAAACCGTATTGGTCAGGTCACAGGACTTGCATGGACTGAAGTTGGTGGTGATTTACTGACTATTGAAACCGCGTGTGTTCCAGGGAAAGGTAAACTAACCTATACTGGCTCGCTCGGTGAGGTTATGCAGGAATCCATTCAGGCAGCATTAACCGTTGTTCGTGCTCGTGCTGATAAGTTGGGCATCAACGCTGATTTTTATGAGAAACGGGATATTCATGTCCATGTTCCGGAAGGTGCGACGCCAAAAGATGGCCCAAGTGCGGGTATTGCTATGTGTACAGCATTGGTCTCCTGTCTGACCGGTAATCCAGTTCGGGCTGATGTTGCTATGACTGGTGAAATCACATTGCGTGGTTTAGTTCTGCCAATCGGTGGTTTGAAAGAGAAACTACTGGCTGCTCATCGAGGCGGAATCAAAACGGTTTTAATTCCGGAAGAGAATAAACGTGATCTGGAAGAAATTCCCCAAAATATTATTGCAGATCTACAGATCCATCCAGTAAAACGTATTGAAGATGTTTTGGCTATTACATTGCAGGATCCTGTGTTTGGCGCAGAATTAGTGTCAGCTCAGTAGTACAAAAATAGTAAACTATCTCAATAATGATGGATGAAATATAGGCTGGTAAGTGAATTCAGGCTTACCAGCTTTTTTATATTGCTAACTTGGATGAACTGTCTAATAAATATTTTGTTGTCTTATGATTTCTTGCCAATATCGGAAAGGATTGATATAACGGCACTGCTATCGGGTTATCCGTTAGGATTCTGATGCAGTAGTAAAAACTATATGGGGATGATAAGAGTGAATAAATCACAACTGATCGACAAAATTGCTGCTGACTCTAATATTTCTAAAGCAGCCGCAGGGCGTGTAGTAGATGCATTCATTTCTTCTGTAACGGGTGCATTGAAGGATGGTGATGATGTTGCTCTGGTGGGATTCGGTACTTTTGCTGTTCGTGAACGTTCTGCACGTACAGGCCGTAACCCTCAAACAGGAAAAGAGCTCAAAATTGCTGCGGCTAAAGTACCTGCTTTCCGTCCAGGTAAAGGTTTGAAAGACGCTGTTAATGGGTGACACGAACCAAAAATTGCTTATCAGTTTTTGTTATATTGGCAAACATAGACTGACGAGACAGGTTTGGTAAGTTAAAATAGAAGCGCATCAATTGATTGGTGCGCTTTTTTTCTCTTAGCGCTTGAATTAGCGTAATATGGCGTTTTCAATTTCACCAAAGCGGAGTTTTGCCTCTTTATGATGGACAACCTACGCACGGCGGCAAACAGTCCTGTGCTTAAAATCGTGCTGGCTCTCATTATCCTGTCTTTTGTTTTGACGGGGGTTGGGGGCTACCTGACAAGTGGAGCTGGTAGTTATGCTGCCGAAGTGAATGGTCAGACTATCAGTCGTGCTCAATTGGAGCAGGCGTTTCAGCAAGAGAGAAACGCATTGCAAGATCAATTGGGAGATAAATTCTCGGTGTTGGCAAGTGACGAACAAAGCATGAAGCAGATTCGTAATCAGGCTTTGGAGCGTCTAATTAATAATGTGTTGATTGAGCAATATTCCCGTGAATTGGGTTTATCTGCCAGTGATGAGCAAGTTAAGGATTCTATCCGAAATACTTCTTACTTTCAGACAAACGGTAAATTTGATAACAGCAAATATTTGGCGTTGTTCAACCGTCCCAATATGAGTCCGGATGTTTTTGCCGAACAAACACGCCAGAATTTAGTTAATCAACAATTAATTATGGCTTTTTCTGGTAGTGAAATAGCATTGCATAGTGAGGTGAAACCCAATGCTGAATTGCTTCTGCAACAGAGAACTGTCCGTATGGCTACACTGGAGCTGAGGAAAATTCAGGCGCAGCAGGAAGTAACAGATAAAGATTTGCAAGATTACTATAATCTAAATAAGGGCAGCTTTATTGCTCCAGAAGAAGTGAAAGTCAGCTATATCAAAATGGATGCTGTAGATGAAATGAATAAAGTTTCGGCTACATCCTCTGATGTTGATGCTTACTATGAGCATAATTTGAAACGTTATACTCAATCAGAGCAGAAAAAATACAGTCTGATTCAACTTGCAACTGAAGCCGAAGCCAAAACAGTGCTTGATGAGCTAAATAAGGGTGCTGATTTTGGTAAATTAGCGACTAAAAAATCTACGGATAAGTTGTCAGCGAAAAATCGTGGGGAGATCGGCTGGATAGAAGAGGATGCTCTTCCTGAAGAGTTGAAACAAGCTAATTTGAAAGAGAAAGGTCAAATTTCTTCTGCGATTAAGGTTCTTAATGGCTTCGCTATTTTCCATTTGGATGATGTTAAGCCTCAAATAATTAAGCCCTTATCTGAAGTTCGCTCTGAAATTGAGAAAACGGTTAAACAGGAAAAAGCGGTAGATGCTTTTTATGCTCTGCAACAGAAGGTCAGTGATGCTGCTACCAGCGATAATGAATCTTTAGCTGCGGCTGAGGAAGTTTCAGGTATTAAGGTTGTGACAACTGATTGGTTTGATCGCAATAGTGTGCCGGCAGAGATTAATTTTGGTGCTGTCATTCATGCCATTTTTGAAGGTAATCTTGTTGATGGTCAGGGGCCAACAGGGACTAATTCTGATGTTATCTCCGTTGAAGGTGATCGTGCATTTGTTCTGCGTGTAGATAATTATAAGCCGGAAACGGTACAGCCTTTCGAGAAAGTTAAAGAGCAAGTTACTGAACTGGTTAAACGTCAGAAAGCTGAAAAACAACTTCAAGTCGAAAGTGAGAAATTACTGGCCGCCTTAAAAGAAGGTAAAGGTGAGCAAGCCTTGAAAGATGCAAGTATTCAATTTGGTGAACCTCAGGTTATTCAGCGTACATCTCAAGATAATGTGTTAGTTGGTGCAGTATTTGCTTTACCTCGGCCAAAAGAAGGTAAGGCAGAATATGGTTTGACGAAAAATAGTTTGGATGACGTTGTGCTGATCCAACTGGATAAAGTTACTCCAGGTGTTGTATCCGAAGAACAAATTAAAAGCATGATTAATAGCTATCAGAGTGAAATGGGTAACGCTATGTTGGAGTCTTTACTGATTAGTCTGCGTGAAAAAGCCAAAATTAAGTTAGGTCATATCGAATAAAAATTTGCGGAGAGTATCGCAAATATCTTTGTAATTATCTTGTCAATAAAGGCCGCTTTCGCGGCCTTTCGCATATCTGATCTTCGTTCATTGCGCTCAAATTTATCTGTGGCAATCTTTTTTCTGCTCATAAAACATGGAGGAATTAGTATGAAAAAATCAGGAATTTTATCTGTTTTGCTTGCTGGCTTGCTTTATGCATGTGGAGGGCAATTCGCTATTGCCACTGAGCAAGTCAAAGATAAAGTAGCTAAAACAGCCAGTACTACCAGTCATTCTTCATCGGAAAAGCAATTGCAGCAGCAGGATGCTTTGAAAGCAGAAGAAAGGGGAAAGGTGAATATTAATACTGCAAGTGCGGAAGAATTAGCAAAAGCACTAAATGGTATTGGGATAAAAAAAGCACAAGGCATTGTTGAATATCGAGAAAAACATGGTGCGTTCACTACGGTGGAACAGTTGCAGGAGGTTCAGGGAATAGGGCCAGTTTTTATTGAGCGAAATAGAAGTAAATTGAGTTACTAGTATATTATCTATCATCCTCATTCATGATTTTTTTATGAATGGGGATGTTGTGATCAAGGTTGCAAATAAAACACTTTAATTAGTGTGAATTTTTTGTTTTGCTATTGTGAAATCAACCTGGTCAGATGAGTGACTTTAACATAAAGGCAATATTATGAGTTCAATTATAAAAGTTCATGGTTATCATATAGATTTGTTTCAACATGTGAACAATGCTCGCTATTTGGAATTTCTGGAAAGTGCTCGATGGGAATGGTTGCATAAGCATTCTGTAGTGGAATGGATACAGAAAAATAATGTTGGATTTGCTGTGGTCAACATTAATATTAATTATCGCAGTTCAGCAGTTCTTGGCGATGAATTGGAAGTGGATTGCCGATTGACGGAGCTAAGAAACAGAAGTGGTGTATTTTCTCAGGAAATCATACGCAGAAGGAACAATCAACTCATTGCAGATGCCAAGACTACGTTTGTCTGGATTGATAGAAAAACGCAAAGGGCATTGTCTATTGAAGGTGAACTACGTGAAATAATGGGAGCTTTGGTGAAAACAGAGCAATGAGAGGGGAACGGCTCTCATTGCCATTGGGATTAGACTAAATGTGTTTTTGCTTTCATTTCGGTCATTATTTTTTCAGGCGCATTTAGATATTGTTCTAATCCGTTAGCTCTGAGATGACAAGCTGCGCATTTACCGCATCCATTACCTTGAATGCCGTTGTAGCAAGTTAGTGTCTGACTACGAACAAAGTCTAAATGCTGGTAGTAGTCGGACAATGCCCAAGTTTCAGCTTTGTTGAGCCACATCAATGGAGTTTCAAAACGGATATCACGGGCAATGCCAAGGCTTACAGCTTTATTCAGTGCTTTGACGAATTCGTCACGGCTATCAGGGTAACCGGAGAAATCAGTTTCACATGCGCCAGTAATAACTGCTTCTGCTTCAATTTGATAAGCATATATAGCAGCCAGTGTCAGGAACAAAATATTGCGGCCAGGGACAAATGTACTGGGTATAGCACTTTTTGCACTTTCACTGTAATCAGGAATAGGGATGTTATCACGAGTCAGGCTGCTGAGAGCCAGCTCACTAAGTAATGTGACATCCAGTACTTTATGAGCAACAACGCCGAGAGAATGGCTGATATTACGTGCAACATCAATTTCAGCGCGATGGCGCTGACCATAATCAAAAGTGACACAATGTACTTCGTCATATTGATTAATTGCTTGAATCAGGCAGGTTGTGGAATCTTGCCCACCACTGAATACAACAACAGCTCGTCTCATTGTAACATCCTCATTAGAATAAAATGGTTATGTTACTTATAACTGCGGAACTTGGATAGTTGTTTGAGATAGGGTGAGATATCGCCGATGTTATTTTTTACCCAATCTAGATTGTAATAAGTATCGAGATAACGTTCACCACTGTCGCACAGTAAAGTTACTATTGCGCCTTGTTCTCCACGTTCATGCATTTGGTTAGCAATCAGGAGAGCTCCCCAGACATTGGTCCCCGTAGATGCGCCAACTTTTCTGCCGAGTAATTTTTCCAGCCAGTAAATTGTTGCAATGCTGGCGCAATCGGGTATTTGGATCATGTCATCAATAACCGAAGGGATAAAAGAAGGCTCTGCTCGAGGGCGGCCAATACCCTCAATCTTACTACTATAATTGCCATGAATATCACAGCAATTTTGACGGTAATGGTCATAAAATATAGAATTTTCTGGATCGACAACAATTAGTTTAGTGTTATGCCCTTGGTAACGGATATAGCGTCCTAAAGTTGCAGAAGTTCCCCCAGTACCAGCGCTCATAACGATATAATCTGGTTCAGGAAATGGTTCCATTTGCATTTGGCGAAAAATACTTTCAGCAATATTGTTGTTACCTCGCCAGTCTGTTGCTCTTTCGGCGTAAGTAAATTGATCCATATAATGACCGTTTAGTTCTTTTGCTAGTCGTTCTGACTCGTCATAAATTTGTGCTGAATGGTTAACAAAATGGCATTTACCACCATAAAATTCAATTTCCTGAATTTTACGTTTCGCGGTGTATGAAGGCATAACAGCAATAAAAGGTAACCCAAGCAGGCGGGCAAAATAGGCTTCAGATACAGCAGTACTACCTGATGAAGATTCAATAACCGGGGTACCTTCCTTTATCCAGCCATTACTCAGTGCGTAAAGGAATAAAGAACGAGCAAGTCTGTGCTTCAGACTACCGGTTGGATGGGTGCTTTCATCTTTTAGATATAAATGGATACCTGGAAAAACTGGCAAATTAAGGCGGATGAGATGAGTGTCAGAACTGCGTTGATGGTCTGCTTGAATCTCTCTGATTGCCTTGGTGGTCCAACTGTGTGACATTAATTATTAACTCTGTAATTTAAAAATAATTGGCGGCGGGTAGATTAACTTGATACTGGGAGAAATAGATTGTTATTTTTCTTAATGTGTGGTTTCTTTATGGAAAAATTTTCTATAAGAGGTAGCTATGTTGGATAAAACAGACCGCAAGTTGCTTAAGTTACTACAGAAAGATTGTAGTCTGTCTCTGAATGCATTGGCGGAAGCTGTTAATCTTACCTCTACTCCTTGTTGGAAACGGCTAAAACGACTTGAAGATGAAGGCTATATTGTTGGCAAAGTTGCTTTGCTTGATAGTGAAAAATTAGGATTAGGGCTGACAGTGATTGTTATGATCAGAACTCAGCAGCATAACAGTAGTTGGTATGAGCAATTTGTTGCATTTATAAAGCAAATGCCAGAAGTCCTAGCTTTTTATCGTATGGCTGGTGAATGTGATTATTTAATGCATGTAGAAGTTGTGGATATGAAAAGTTATGATCTTTTCTACAAGCGTATGGTGAATGGTGTTCCGGGGTTGATTGATGTGACATCGAGTTTTGCAATGGAAAAAATCAAATACACTACAGCATTACCGATACCAGATTAACCAATTATTAATTCATTGCGTTAAGTCAATTATTCTGAGTGTCGTTCAGTATTTCTATTATCTATTTCATTTCGGGATATACACGTGTGAGGTTATTTTCTCAATTAAGTTGGTACTTCCGTAGCGAGTGGCGTCGTTATCTTGGGGCAGTGACTCTGCTTATTATTATCTCTATTCTATTGCTAATTCCGCCGTATCTGGTGGGGGTTATCGTTGATGGGATCAGTACTGCGTCTATGTCATTTTACCAATTGATGGTGTGGATTGGTGTTATGCTGGTTATCGCATTGATTGTCTATATCTTGCGTTATATATGGCGTTTATGGTTGTTTGGGGCGTCATATCAATTAGCAGTTAAATTACGGAATAATTTTTACCAACAGCTTAGCCGACAAAACCCTGAATTTTATCTGCATCACCGCACGGGAGATTTAATGGCTCGTGCTACTAATGATGTGGATCGGGTGGTATTTGCTGCGGGTGAAGGTGTGCTTACGTTAGTTGATTCACTAGTTATGGGCTGTGCAGTGCTGATTATGATGAGTATACAAATTAGTTGGCAATTAACTTTACTGTCTTTGTTGCCTATGCCGATTATGGCGATCATTATCAAACGATATGGTGATCAACTTCATCGTCGCTTCAAATCTGCACAAGGCGCATTTTCTGCTCTGAATAACCAGGCTCAAGAAAGTCTGACCAGTATTCGAATGATTAAGGCATTTGGCCTTGAAGATTTGCAATCAAATCAGTTTGAACAAGTTGCAGTGGAAGCCGGTCGTAAGAATATGTATGTTGCTAGGGTAGATGCCCGATTTGATCCAACAATTTTTATTGCCATTGGTATGTCAAACTTACTGGCTATCGGTGGAGGTAGTTGGATGGTGTTAAATGGTGTTTTAACACTTGGTGAGCTTACTAGTTTTGTGATGTACCTTGGCTTGATGATTTGGCCAATGTTAGCGCTGGCATGGATGTTTAATATCGTTGAGCGGGGAAGCGCTGCTTATAGTCGTATCCGTAGTTTGTTGCAGGAACCTCCGGTCATTGAGGATGGTGTTGGTCATCTTTTGCCTGAGCGCGGTATTCTGGATGTGAATATCAAAGCGTTTAATTATCCGCAAAGTAACAAAACTGTTCTTAATCAAATTAATTTCCAGTTATTACCTGGGCAGTTATTAGGGATCTGTGGTCCAACTGGTTCAGGTAAGAGTACACTACTTGCGCTGATACAGAGACAGTTTGATGTGACTGATGGAGAAATTCTTTTCCAGTCGTTCAAAATTGCGGATATCAGGTTAGATGAATGGCGATCACGATTTGCTGTTGTTAATCAAACCCCGTTTTTATTTTCAGATACCGTTGCCAGGAATATCGCTTTGGGACGTCCTGATGCAACACAGGAACAGATTGAAGAAGTTGCTCGCCTTGCCAACGTCCATGAAGATATTCTTCGTTTACCCGAGGGGTATCAGACAGAAGTAGGAGAGCGTGGGGTAATGCTTTCTGGGGGGCAAAAACAGCGTATCTCCATTGCAAGAGCATTACTTTTAGATGCAGAGATTTTGGTTCTAGATGACGCTTTATCTGCGGTTGATGGGCAAACTGAATACAATATCCTACAAAACCTCAGTCAGTGGAGACAGCAACGCACAGTTATTATTAGTGCTCACCGCCTGTCTGCATTAACTGATGCTGATAATATCTTGGTGATGCAGCAAGGTTCTATTGTACATCAGGGACGGCATCAGCAACTGACAGAACAGTCAGGATGGTATCGTGATATGTATTATTATCAGCAACTTGAGGCAGCATTAGATGACAAGGAAATGGCAGAAGGAGATTAAGATGACTAAAGTTCGTCGATTATGGCCGTCTCTGAAGCGCCTGCTGGTTTATGGAAAAAGTTATCGTAAGCCGTTGGGGCTGGCTGTACTCATGTTGTGGGGGGCTGCAATTGCGGAAGTCAGTGGTCCGGTTCTCATTAGTTACTTTATCGATAATATGGTTGCAACGGGTAATATGCCTATTAGGGTGGTTATCGGGCTAGCTATAACCTTTATTGTTCTGCAACTGATTACGGCTGCGTTACACTATTTTCAGGCTTTAGTGTTCAATCAAGTGTCAGTCGATGTGGTTCAGCAGCTTCGTACAGATGTGATGAATGCAGCATTGCGCCAGCCTCTGAGTGCTTTTGATAATCAACCGGTAGGGCAGTTGATTTCCCGTGTAACGAATGATACTGAAGTCATTAAAGATCTTTATGTCAATGTAGTTCCTACGGTATTTCGCAGCATGGCATTGATTGGAGCGATGTTGATTGCCATGTTTATATTGGAATGGCGTATGGCATTGATTGCAATTCTTATTTTTCCTGTCGTATTGATTGTGATGGCGATATATCAGCATTTTAGTACCCCCATCGTCTGTCGGGTACGTAGTTATTTGGCTGATATTAATGATGAGTTTAACGAAGTCATTAATGGAATGAGTGTTGTTCAGCAGTTCAGGCAACAGGCGCGTTTTGGTGAGCGTATGCTGTCAACCAATCGGGCTCATTATCAGGCGAGAATGCAAGCGTTGAGATTAGATGGGCTTTTGTTACGCCCATTACTGAGTTTGCTATCTGCTATGGTATTGTGCGGTCTTCTCGTGTTGTTTGGAATTAGTGGGCCAGGGGCGATTGGTGTCGGGGTATTGTATGCTTTTATTAATTATTTGGGGCGGTTGAATGAACCGCTCATTGAACTGACATCTCAGCAATCGATTCTGCAACAAGCTGTCGTTTCTGGTGAGAGAATATTTGAATTAATGGATAGCCCTCAACAAGGTTATGGCATGGATAGTCAGCCACTGTCCAGTGGTCGAATTGATATAGAAAATATTAGTTTTTCCTATCGGCACGGAAAAATAGTTTTGCAGGATATTAACTTACAGGTTCCGGCTCATGGTTTTGTTGCTTTGGTTGGTCATACTGGTAGTGGTAAAAGTACGTTGGCAAATTTGCTGATGGGGTATTACCCGTGGCAGAAAGGGGAAATTTATCTTGATGGCCGGCCGGTATCATCCTTGTCTCATTCGGTATTACGTAATGGTGTGGCAATAGTTCAGCAGGACCCGGTCATTCTTGCTGACTCTTTCTTTGAAAATATTACGCTTGGTCGGAATATTTCAGAAGAGAAGGTTTGGCAAGTGCTGGAAACTGTTCAATTAGCTGAATTAATACGTACATTGCCTGATGGACTTCATACTCTTTTGGGAGAGCAAGGTAATACGTTGTCATCTGGTCAAAAACAGTTACTTGCTATGGCGAGAGTGTTAGTGCAAACACCACAAATTTTGATCCTTGATGAAGCGACTGCAAATATTGATTCTGGTACGGAACAAGCGGTACAGCAAGCCTTAAGATTGATTCGTCAACAAACAACGTTGATCGTGATTGCTCATCGTCTGTCTACCATTGTGGAGGCTGATACTATTCTGGTGCTGCATCGTGGTGCAGTTATTGAACAGGGATGCCATCAACAATTATTAGCGAGTCGTGGGCGTTACTATCAGATGTATCAGTTGCAACAAGTAGGTGAAACGCTAAATGAATGTGGCACAATCTCTGAGGAAGAGGTGGTAATTTAATCAGGTTTGCATTGATTTGGTGCACTCACGGGAGAGCATATTCACTGTTCTCCTCCCTTCTTATTCACCATAATTTTTTATTCTCTTTATTATTATTTGATTTCTATATGTTTTTAGTTTCTGGCACACCTCTTGCTATTTCCTTATTGCAAACATAATAGCCGGATGGAAGGGGGATATATGAAGCTCATTACGACAATCATAAAACCATTCAAATTGGAGGATATTCGGGAAGTTCTCTCTGGTCTTGGTGTTCAAGGGTTGACCATAACAGAGGTAAAAGGATTTGGGCGTCAGAAAGGACATGCGGAGCTTTACCGTGGAGCTGAATATAGTGTCAATTTTTTGCCTAAAATAAAGATAGATATTGCTGTAGCAGATGAATTGGTTGAAGAGGTAATTCATGCTATTCAGCAATCAGCTTTCACTGGAAAAGTTGGCGACGGTAAAATCTTTGTCATTGAATTACAACAGGCTATTCGTATTAGAACAGGAGAAACTAACGATGCGGCACTGTAACTCTCTGATAGAGAAGATAGATATGAAAAAACAATTCTCAGTGGCTGCTGGTGTCGTGGCCAGTTGTGTACCATCATTATCCCAGGCTGCGGAAGGCGTTGCTGATAAAGCTGATAATGCTTTTATGATGATTTGTACAGTCCTTGTTTTGTTTATGACCATTCCAGGAATTGCTCTGTTTTATGGTGGATTGCTACGGAGTAAAAACGTTTTATCGCTAATGGCTCAGGTCATGGTGAGCTTTGCTTTAGTATGTGTATTGTGGGTGATTTACGGTTATAGCTTGGCTTTTGCGCCAGGGAATGGTTTTTTCGGTGGTTTTAGTCAAATGATGCTAAAGAATTTAGCATTCACGGACTTAAGTGGCGATTTTTATCAGCTAATTCATGTGGCATTTCAGGGTTCTTTCGCTTGTATCACAGTTGCTTTGATTATTGGTGCGTTAGGGGAACGTATTCGCTTTTCGGCTTTGTTAATTTTTAGTGTGCTGTGGTTGACATTTTCTTACCTGCCTATGGCGCATATGGTTTGGGGTGGTGGTGTACTTTCACAGGATGGAGCATTGGATTTTGCTGGTGGTACGGTTGTCCATGTTAACGCTGCTGTTGCTGGATTAGTTGGTGCTTACTTGCTAGGAAAACGTACTGGTTTTGGGAAAGAGGCATTTAAACCACATAATTTGCCGATGGTCTTCACCGGTACTGCTGTGCTCTATATTGGTTGGTTTGGCTTTAATGCTGGTTCTGCTAGTGCTGCTAATGAGATAGCTGCTCTGGCATTTTTAAATACCATTGTAGCGACTGCCGCCGCTATCTTGTCATGGGTTTTTGCAGAATGGCTTTTCCGTAATAAACCTTCTCTTTTAGGGGCATGTTCAGGCTGTATTGCTGGACTGGTTGGCATTACACCTGCTGCTGGAATGGTGGGTGTTGGTGGTGCATTAGTCATTGGTTTGATCGCGGGTTTTACCGGACTTTGGGGGGTGGTTGCTTTAAAACGATGGTTACGTGTTGACGATGTATGTGATGTATTTGGTATACACGGCGTATGTGGGATCGTAGGTTGCTTACTGACTGGGGTTTTTACGGCTAAATCTTTGGGAGGAACCGGCCATGCGAAGGGTATAACCATGTTGGAGCAAGTTGGTATTCAGGCTTTTAGTATACTGGTTTGCGTGGTTTGGTCAGTCATTGTTGCCTTTGTTGCTTTTAAAATAGCAGAGCTGTTGGTAGGGCTGCGGGTTACAGTTGAGGTTGAAAGAGAAGGATTGGATATTAATTCTCACGGAGAGAGTGCTTATAATTAAGTTGTAATAAGAGGGCAGCAATAAGACCACAAAATGTAATGCGGGTTCTTAGTTTGCTGCCTTATTCATTTATCTGTTGCGTTTCCTAATTAGACCTTCCTGTACAGTGGAAGCAACAAGTATCCCTTCACGATTATAAATCTGTCCCCGAACAAAACCACGAGCACCGGAAGCTGACGGACTATCTACAGCATATAGTAGCCAGTCGTCTAGTCTAAATGGGCGGTGGAACCACATAGAATGATCAATTGTTGCTATCTGAATATTTTTCTCAAGGAACCCGACACCGTGTGGCTGTAACGACGTTGGCAGAAAGTTAAAATCAGAAGCATAGCCAAGTAGATATTGATGAATAAAGGGATCATCAGGCATATTGCCGTTACTACGAAACCAAACATAGCGTATAGGTTCTTCTGGTGGGCAATTAAATGGACTGTGATATTTTACAGGCCTCATTTCTAACGGACAGGGAAAAAGAAGAGTATTCTGCATCTTCTGTGGCAGTAGATGCGACATTTTTTTCACGATTTCGTCTTGGGGGATAAGTTCTTCTGGATAGGGCACATCCGGCATTATATTCTGGTGTTCAAAACCGTCTTCATGGCTTTGAAATGAGGCAGTCATATAAAAGATAGGCTTGCCATTCTGAATAGCACTGACTCGCCGGGCACTAAAACTTCCTCCATCACGAAGAATTTCAACATCATAGACGATAGGTTTGTGACTGTCTCCGGGGCGTAAGAAATAGCTATGGAAAGAATTGCCTATTCGGTCATCGACAACGGTTTGTTTGGCGGCATATAGTGCCTGACCAATCACTTGCCCCCCGAAAACCTGAGGAAAACCGAGATCTTCGCTTTGCCCTCGGTAAATACCTTCCTCAATTTTTTCCAATTTCATCAAATTTATCAGATTCTGTAATGACTTGCTCATAATACGCCTTTGTTTTCTATTAGGTTATCGAGAGTACAAGGGATGATTATTGTCTCATTAATAGATGATTAATAAATAACTAATTGTAAATGTTTTAAGTCCTGACAGTAGGGCAATAAAGAATATGAAATTTATTGTCGTTTTATATTCAAATTTTTAATCTATAATTCAAATGATTTAGATTTAATGATTTGACATTTCAATTTATTTTAATATTTATATAGATTAGTTAATAATGGAGGAATGTGTATGAAGTTATGGCAGCTCTCCACTGGCGTATTACTAGCGGTTGCTTTGGCCGGGTGTAGCGCTAAAGGTGCTGAGGTAGTAGATACTCAGGTGGAACAGATTGAAAATCCAATGAAACGGTCTTTTGTTGAAGGAAATATTAATATACTACAGCGTATGGCATTGCCAGCAGATGCTGTTCTGACAGTGGCTTTATCTGATGTATCTTTGCTTGATGCACCCTCAGTTACTCTGTCTCAGAAGGTAGAGCGTTTAGGTGGGAAACAATCACCTTTCCATTTTGTTTTGCCTTATCAACCAGATAAAATTAAGCCGGGTGCACGCATTGTTGTCAGTGCTTCTGTTTCGCTGCATAGTCGCTTGATGTTTGTGACAGATACAGCATATGAAGTGATTAATAATGGGAAGACTAAAGATATAGAAGTTACGTTGAAAGCCGTTAGATAATACATTTCCTTAATTGTATTGACTTGTAATGTACAATAAAACAGCATTCGGGCCTGCTTATCTTGCTATTTGAGTAGGTATGAATGATAATGGCGCCGCTTTGAAGTTAAAGCAACACGTCACAATGGGGGCTCTGTTGGTTCTCCCGCAACGCTAACTTGTTAACTTGGTCAGGTCCGGAAGGAAGCAGCCATAGCAGGAGATGTGTGTGCCGGGATGTCGCTGGCAGAGCCCTCGCCAATTTTATTGATAACCTAAATAAATAGATGATCTAAATAAGCCGATAGCACTTTACCGGCTCGGATCACTTTCTATCTGATAAAGACTATTTTAGCGAACGTATTTCCATACTGAAGGTGGAATTCTATCATACAGTTTATTCATGGTCAGCTCAGCTAGGCGGTGATCCGCAGCAGAGTAGAATAGTTCAAGTTCATCTCCTGAAAGTTCATATTTGTTCTTCTCAATCACACGTTCTAGTGTATCAATCGTGGTGCATTTTCTTAAACGCATCAGATAATCAGTTTTAGTCATAATCGCCTTTCTTATTTAACATATATAAAAAATTATTGAGGGAAATATTCAATCAAATTTTGCTCAAAGAGCAATTTAAATCCTGTAACAGGACGCTGGTTGAGCGTTCATTAGTTTTTTACTATTCCACAGGTTTGGAAACGTTAATCTTAATTTGTTTCCAAACAACATGTAAGTATATGTATTATCAGTACATTTATCAATTCAAGAGAGAAGGCTTAAATCATCAGAATACTTTATTTTAAAGTACCAAACGAAAGTTGATATGTATTCAATCTATTTGTTTAGCGTTAAATTATTCTGAGATGTAAAAATTATTTTCATAACCAGTCTCATCTCTGTGTACTTTGCACCAGAAGTGCTTCTTGCCTTAGATTCTCACATAAGTATTTTAATTCATCAATATTATGTCATCTTGAGTGAATATTCATCCATGCTATGTTGATCTTCCTGTATACGCCATTACTTAATTTTTTGAGTTAAACATTAGGCATATACACGTATTATAAAATTTTTTTCGAGAGATTATTATTATGTATCTATAATCGTTCTTTGGGATTATTTATCTTTTTTACAGATGGCTCTGATTTGCTTCTGGTAAATCAGGATCAGCTCTTAACAAAAATTCATACCTTAACTCAATAAACTATAAATATCGGCTAATATGTGCGAGTTAATATGTAGGTTTATATAAAACAGTATTAGCCTCAGATACCGGTAACGGCAGATTATAGCCTGATGGCTACAATAATCAATGAATATAACATCATTATTACATAAGTCACTATGTGCTGGTATTGTTTTTTGTCATTTAGTGTAAAAAAAGATAAAGTAATTTTTGTCTGACAACTTTCATATTAATTTTATTAAAGTCACTAATGCTTGGATTTTTAAAGCTATTTTATACTCATAAGTGGTGATTATAATTAAATTTAAACAAAACTACTTAAAGATTAAGTGGATAGATTAATGATCAGAATCTTGCCAGGTAGAAGCAACTATTATATTTAAGAAGGCCGATTTGACGGCCTCCTGGTTATTGTTGGTAGTATTTAATGAGATTCTGATGCAGGTTCAATCTCCTCCGCTTTCTTACTGAAACGTCGTTTTATAACTACAAAGAATACTGGTACGAAAAAGATTGCTAGTGAGGTTGCTGCAATCATTCCGCCTAATACCCCAGTACCCACTGCGTTTTGAGAGCCGGAGCCTGCACCATTACTTAGTACTAGGGGGATAACACCTAACATAAATGCTAGTGATGTCATTAGGATTGGGCGAAGACGCATTCTTACTGCATCTAGCGTAGCTTCTATCAACCCCTTGCCTTCTTTTTCCATCAGATCCTTGGCGAATTCAACGATGAGTATCGCGTTTTTCGCCGACAAACCGATAGTGGTTAACAAGCCAACTTTAAAGTAAACATCGTTATCTAAACCGCGGAATGTTGTTGCTAACAAGGCCCCAACGATACCCAGTGGTACTACTAACATAACTGAGAATGGAATTGACCAGCTTTCATACAGTGCTGCCAGACATAGGAATACTACTATCAATGATAATGCATACAGAGCTGGGGCCTGATTACCGGATAAGCGTTCCTGATAGGACATACCTGTCCAGTCGAAACCAATCCCATTTGGTAGCTTAGATGCCAGTTCTTCCATCAGGGCCATTGCATCACCGGTACTTTTACCTGGAGCTGCTTCACCCAGAATTTCCATTGATGGCAAACCGTTGTAACGTTCCAAGCGTGGCGAACCGTAGGTCCAGGGTTCTTTGGATGCATCTATAAAGGCAGAGAATGGAACCATTTCACCTTGTTTGTTACGGACATGCAGTTTGTAGATATCACTTGGCAACATACGATAAGGCGCTTCCGACTGAACGTAAACTTTTTTGACACGACCGCGATCAATAAAGTCGTTCACATAGTTACTACCAAACATCGTGCTGAGTGTTGAATTAATATCAGAGATGGAAACACCGAGAGCTTCAGCTTTTTCCTGATCGATCCTGAGCCGATATTGAGGGGTATCTTCCTGACCATTAGGACGAACACCTACTAACATATCTGGATGCTGTTGTATCATGCCAAGTAATTGGTTACGGGCTTCTGTTAGCTTCTCATGTCCAAGGTTTGCTTTATCAATTAATTCAAAATCAAAGCCGGTTGCTGAACCTAACTCTACAATTGCTGGGATATTAAACGCAAAAACCATGCCTTCTTTGATTTTCTGGAAGTGAGCACTAGCCCTGGCAACGATAGCAGGTACTTTGTTTTCAGCGCCAGAGCGTTCCCCCCAGTCTTTCAGGCTTATAAAGCCCAACCCAGTGTTTTGCCCTTGACCACTAAAACCAAAGCCGCTGACGGTAAATACAGAAACCACACGATCTTTTTCTTCTGTATTGAAGTAATCGCTTACCTTATCCAGAACTTTCTCTGTTTGTTCCTGTGTTGCCCCCGCAGGTAATTGAACCATTGTCAGCAATACTCCCTGATCTTCTTCAGGAAGAAAGGAGGATGGTAAACGTGTGAACATGAGGGCCATACCAGCCACCAGGAATACATAAATTACCAGATAACGACCTGTATTGCGTAGAATACGACCGACACTGTCAGTATAGTGGTGGGTACTTTTGTCAAATATGCGGTTGAACCAACCAAAGATGCCGGTTTGCTTACCGTGGCTACCTTTGGCAATAGGTTTCAACATAGTGGCACATAGAGCTGGTGTCAGGATTAAGGCTACCAGTACAGATAGTACCATTGCAGATACGATGGTAATCGAGAATTGACGATAAATTGCCCCGGTTGAACCGCCGAAGAAGGCCATTGGGATAAATACAGCAGACAGCACCATTGCAATACCAACTAGGGCGCTTTGGATTTGTCCCATTGATTTCCTGGTTGCTTCTTTTGGCGATAGACCTTCTTCCTGCATAACACGTTCAACGTTTTCTACAACAACAATGGCATCGTCTACCAATAAGCCAATGGCAAGAACCATAGCAAACATGGTTAATGTATTTATTGAATAGCCAAATGTAGCAAGTATTGCAAATGTTCCTAAGAGCACGACTGGAACTGCAATGGTTGGAATGAGTGTAGCGCGGAAATTTTGGAGAAATAGGTACATTACCACGAACACAAGCATAATTGCTTCAACGAGTGTTTTTACCACCTCGTTAATAGAAATTTTAACGAATGGTGTGGTGTCATATGGATAGACGATTTTCAGCCCGTGAGGGAAGAAAGGTTCCATATTTTTTAGTGCTTCTTTTACTGCTTTGGATGTATCCAGAGCGTTAGCGCCTGTCGCTAGTTTGACACCGATACCCGCAGCAGGTTTACCGTTATAGCGGGCAATGATGTTGTAGCTTTCAGCGCCTAGTTCCACGTTTGCTACATCTTTCAGACGGACCTGAGAACCGTCAGTATTGACGCGCAGAAGAATATTACTGAACTCTTCCGGTGAGGTTAGACGTGTTTGAGCAATGATCGAAGCATTCAAGCGTTGACCTGGAACGGGGGGGGTTCCTCCTAATTGACCGGCGGCTATTTGGTTATTTTGCGCTTTGATTGCATTTATTACATCCAGGGTCGTCATTTTGTAGTTAACGAGCTTGTCAGGATTTAACCAGATACGCATGGCATACTGGTTACCGAAAAGCATTGTATCACCTACACCCGTTACGCGACTTAAAGGGTCCTTGACGGTTGCGCCGACATAGTCAGAGATATCGTCCTGTGACATGGAGCCATCTTCAGAGATGAATCCGGCAACCATCAGGAAAGAGGATGTGGATTTATCTACACGTATTCCTTGCTGTTGCACTTCTTGTGGTAACAGAGGCATAGCGAGTTGCAGCTTGTTTTGTACCTGTACCTGTGCAATGTCGGGATCAGTACCCGCTTCAAAGGTTAATGTGATATTCATGTTCCCAGCAGAATCACTGTCGGAAGACATATAAACCAGGTTGTCGATACCATTCATGTTCTGTTCGATAACCTGAGTCACTGTGTTTTGTACAGTGGTGGCATCTGCGCCGGGATAAGTGGCGGCGATAGAAATCGCCGGTGGTGCGATAGTAGGATATTGCGCCACGGGTAATTTCATAATTGCCAGCAACCCAGCCAGCATGGTGATAATTGCGATTACCCATGCAAAGATTGGCCGATCTATAAAAAACTTAGGCATGAATCACCGACTCCTAAATTAAGACTTTTTCGCAGGTTCAGCTTGGTTTGCAGCAGATTTTGCATTTAAGTCCACTTCTTCTGCTTTAACCGGTATGCCGGGTTTAATTTTTTGCAAACCAGTAACAATGACCCGATCACCTGCTTTCAGACCGGAAGTTACTAGCCATTTATCACCGATAGCTTGGTTCGTGGTGATAATGCGTGGTTCGACTTTTTCGTTTGCACCAACCACCATGACAGTAGCTTCACCACGAGGTGTACGGGTAACTCCTTGTTGAGGAACGAGTATTGAATCCCGGCGAATACCTTCTTCCAGTTTTGCACGAACAAACATGCCTGGCAGTAACTCTTCATTTGGGTTAGGGAATATAGCACGAATAGTGATAGAGCCTGTTGTTTCATCTACAGTGATATCAGAGAATTCCAGGTAGCCTGTTTCACTGTAATTTTTACCATTTTCCATGATCAGGTGAACTTTGGCCTTATTGTCCCCTTTTTGCACAACACCTTTGGCGATTTCATTTTTAAGACGCAGATAATCATCACTTGACTGAGTGACATCCACATAAATTGGATCTAGTTGTTGAACAGTTGTCAGTGCTGTTGGTTGACCAACAGAAACTAGAGCGCCTTCAGTTACAGTAGATTTGCCGGAACGACCACTAATCGGCGCTGTAACTTTGGTATATGCCAAATTGATACGGGCGGTCTCTACAGTCGATTTCGCTGCCTGTACTATAGCATTCGTCTGCGCGTAGTCGGCGCTGGCTTTATCAAATTCCTGTTGACTAACATAGTTTGTACCTAACAGTGACTTATATCGGTTGACTGTCAAGCGTTCGATCTCTGCATTAGCTTGAGCTTTTGCCAACTCAGCTTTAGCTTTGTCATAGTCAGCTTGGTAAGTTGCTGGATCTATCTGATATAAAGATGTGCCTACTTTTACATCGCTACCTTCTTTATAGTTTCGTTTTAGAATTATACCGCTTACTTGTGGACGAACTTCTGCAATGCGGAAGGCTGACGTTCGGCCCGGAAGTTCTGTCGTGACCATCAGAGGTTCATTTTTCAGCGTCACGATACCGACTTCAGGAGCCTGTTGATTCCCAGCACCTTGCTGAGAGTCTTTGTCGTTACATCCTGAAAGAGCTAAGCTGCCTGAGAATACCAGTACTGTAGCCAGAGGCAAAACTCCCCTGTTTATTCGCATAAGTAAACCTCAATATTTTTAGATGTTGACCCTTCAATCCGTAAAACCATTACTCCATTAATAACAGCATGCTATAATACAAACATACGTGAATGTATGTAAATCCATTTTAGGTTAAAATTAGAGTGTATGGCACGAAAAACTAAACAACAAGCTGAGGAGACCCGGCAACAGATTATAGACGCAGCTATAAAAGAGTTTTCTGAGCGCGGTGTCTCTGCTACTTCACTGACAGATATTGCCACAACAGCAGGGGTAACCCGAGGGGCAATTTACTGGCACTTTAAAAATAAAGTAGACCTGTTTTCCGAAGCTTGTAGAATAACAGATTCTAAGATTGACGAATTAGAAAAAGAGTATCAAGCAAAATATCCTAATAATCCACTCCTGATTTTAAGAACTTTAATCATCCATATCCTGACGTCGGTCGTTGACGATCCGAAAAACCGGCTATTAATGGAGATTTTTTTCCACAAATGTGAGTTTGTTGGTGAAATGTCTGCCTTGGTGGAAGTCCGTCAGGAGCTGTGTGTTGCAGACTACGTTCGTATTGAAGAATCTCTTTCTGGTTGTATTGCATCAGGTCAGCTTCCTTATAATCTTCATCTGCGGCGAGCGGCTATCATGTTAAGAGGATTGATAACGGGCTTATTGGAAAATTGGTTATTTGCACCAGATAGTTTTGATATTCAGAAAGAAGCGGAGTCGTTAGTAGACAGTTTTATCGATATGCTTAAATATAGTGAGCATATGAAAATCACTGAAAAATGAAGAACCAGAATAATAGAGGCAAATTCTATTTTGGTAATTGCTAACAATGTGGCTAATGGCAAAAAGTCATTATCTTATGCTCTATTGTTTATCTGCTGTTATATAGCAGATGAGCTTGAGAAGCTGAGCTAAAAATATGTCTAATATCAGATACTATTGTCGGTTTTGTTAGGGAAGAGGTCAAAAAAAGCTATAACCTAAGGTAAATGTTGAAGATTATGACTGTGTAAAATGTACTGATTAGATTTGGCGAGCGTGGAATAGTTGCTCGTGACGTCAGCAAGTTGGAATTGGTTGATAACGCTGATATCAGTACATTGATTGAATTTTCCCTACGGATTTTGTAGACACATAGCGCTAAGTGAGAGCAGTGTTATATTGCTGACTACGGTTGTTAAGAGATAGCCATCTATGTTGGAAATACGAAATGTAACGCATGCCTATGGCGAGCGAGTGATATTGAAAGAATTAAATTTGCAGCTAAAGGAAAAACGGATTGCCATCATAGGTAGTAACGGTTGTGGCAAAAGTACATTCGCACGTCTTCTTAATGGATTGTTGGTACCGAAAAGTGGTGATGTTTTGGTGGATGGTCTGAACACTAGAACGGAGGGTAAAGCGATTCGGCGTAAGGTGGGTTTCGTATTTCAGAATCCTGACAATCAGATCGTTTTTCCCGTCGTTGAAGAAGATTTGGCCTTTGGGATGAAAAATCTTGGTTTTTCTAAGGACACGATTCAACAAAGAACGCAAGAGGCGCTTTCCCGATATGATTTACTTCAATTTAGGGAGTATCCTGCCCATCTTTTAAGTGGTGGTCAGAAACAACTCCTTGCGATTTCTGGTGTTCTGGTGATGGAGCCCGATTACATTATTTTCGATGAGCCTACAACCTTGCTGGATTTACGAAACAAGCGCCGTGTTGCCGAAGCAATTGATAACTTATCTCAAACTGTGATTGTAGTATCTCATGACCTTGATTTTTTGGCGGGATTTGATCGTGTTCTGGTATTTGATGATGGTCGTGTGGTAGTTGATGACATACCCTCTATTGCTATTCCTGAATATGTAAGGATGATGCTATGAGCCTGTCTGGATATAATCCTGGTTCATCATTTGTGCATCGAGTTAGCCCTGGGCTTAAAATTATTTCTTTGGTCATTCTGGGAACATTGCTTTTCGTTGTTCCTCGTATCGATCTTTCTGTTGCGGCGTTGACAGGCATCGTACTTTTATACTTGTTAGCCAAAATCTCATTAAAAACTGCTTGGATGCAGTTACGGCCGGCGCTATGGATACTCGTACTTATTTTTATAGTCCAATTGCTTTTACACCACTGGACCGCAGGTGTACTTGTGGTGGTTCGTCTTGCCTCTCTTTTGCTGCTGGCCTCGCTTGTTACTCTCACTACGCGCTCTTCTGATATGATCGGCGCATTGGAAAAGGGGCTTAGGTGGTTGTATTATCTTGGCATCAATCCTGGAAAAGTAAGCTTGGCTCTATCGCTTACTTTGCGGTTTATCCCTGTTCTGGCGTCAATTACAGAAGAAGTACGAGAAGCGCAGAAAGCAAGAGGCCTCGATAAGAGTATCATTGCAATTGCAGTTCCTGTTATTGTGCGAATGCTCAAAATGGCAGACGATATTTCCGCTGCTATTGAAGCTAGGTCCTATGATCCCGGATTTGACAGAAATAAATCAAGTAGCAAGTAAAGCAAGGGTTTGTGGCTTTATCGAAAAGAAAGGGGGATTAAATGTCTACAAGAGATATTGTTTATATAGCACTATTTGCCTCTCTAACCGTAGCGCTGGGTTTATTTCCGCCACTGACACTTCCCGTTGTAGGCGTTCCGATAACAGCGCAGTCAATGGGAGCAATGCTTGCTGGCGCCATTATTGGCGCGAAACGGGGTGGATTAGCATTATTGCTCTTTTGTGTGCTTGTTACCGTTGGATTACCGGTAATGTCTGGAGGAAGGGGAGGATTGAGTGTATTCCTCAGTCCAAGTGGCGGCTTTATTTTGGCATGGCCGATTGCTGCTTTTGTTATCGGCTATTTGTATGAGAAAAATCTTGTAAAACTAAATATCTTTAAAGAAGCTGTATTCCTTGTCTTTGGTGGAATTATGGTTGTTTATGCGGTCGGTATCCCGTGGATTGCCGCATTTGCCAAGATCAGTATTTGGCAAGCAACCGTAGGTTCGATTGGATTCATACCGGGAGATATTATCAAAATCGTACTGGTTATTTTGATTGCGAAAACGGTTCGTCGGGCTTATCCCACTCTTGAACTGCGTTCTTAAATGTTAGCTTTTTTTGTGGGCTGATGTTTGTTTGTGATTACCCAGTAGTTACCGCTAAGTGTCATCATTGTGCCGATTATGGCCCAAATGGTTGGACGATAGCCCTCTGTAACGCTGGAGATCGTCAAAGCTACGAGTGGAACGAGAAGCATTGTATAAGCTCCTCGTTCAGCACCCAAACGACCGACAACGATAAAGTAAGTTGTATATCCAATCACCGAAGGAAATAGGATCAAATAGAATAGGGATGTTACATAGGCTGGCGATAGATCAAAATTAAACGTTTGCTTGGTCAAAAGGGCATAGCTGAACAAGAATATGGCGCCATATCCCATAGAAATCCCAGTCATTGGCAGAACATTGACACCTTTTCTCTGTAACTGAACAGCGGAAATGTTAGCAAATGAGAATGTCAGGGTTGCTGCGATTGCGTAACCGAATCCTGTCCAATTCCATTTGTTATTTAAAAATTCTGGGCTAAAAACCAAAATTATTCCAGTCAGCCCGACTATAGCGCCTGCTAGCACTGTCCATGAAATCGATTGCCGTAGGAAAAGAATTGCGTTTATAGAATTGAATAATATGACTGAAGAGTAGATGAGGGCGATTAAACCGGTAGTGATCAAGGCTGTAGCCTTGTAAATCAGCAAAAATGTGACAGCGAATCCGAATGCTCCAAGTGCGGCAAAAGAGAGGTGCTCACGCCAGGTATGTGTAAGTTTTTTCCGTGAAATTACAGCAATCAAAAGTAGCAATACCGACGCACATCCAAAACGGTAAATCAAGGATATTACAGGTGAAACATCAGTTAATTGTAGTTTTGCTGCATACCACGATGTTCCTCCAGTGATGATCGTCACGACATACAGAGCAGCAGTAGAGTAAGAAGAGGCGCTCTTCATATTCAGGTCCAAAGTGTTTCACTAAAAAGATGTATTACGACCATAAGATCAACTGTTTCTCATTTAATACACCGATGAAGGAGCCTGTGGCAATTCGGTTGCTGTTTGCAGGCAGGATAATATGAGGGTTGCTGGTGTTAAAAATGACGACGGAGCTGACTTGAGGTCGGAAAGTGAAAGATTCGCAATCAGCTAATAGAGCACTGTCATACGGTTTGTATGTTTTATCAACCGCAGTACTTTTGAATGGTTGATTATAGATCACGGTTTCTCCTCCCTGAGAGGGAGGCAAAACATAGAGGTTCCAGGCAAGCTGAGCCGATATATCTCCGACGACTAAATTTCCTTTCGCAAAAGTGGGTGCATAGTCCACATGTAGATCCGAGCCACCGGAGAGAATCCGGACGATACCAGCAAAATAGGAGCCAAACCCCGGTTCTTCTGCGACCGAAATGCTGAAATTTGTATTGTGATTGATATATTGTATGAACCGAGCAACTGGATCAAAAGCTTGATTAATAATTTGGGTGAGAGTCTGCTCAGCTACGCTAACTTGAGCGAAATATTGCTCTTTTGGTCGATTGCGGTAATGAGAGAGTGGATTTCCCAAATAAAACCCTGGTTTTCCAAATTCATATGGCTTTGCCTTCATGCTCAGTATTGCAGACGAAAGCTGTTCTGCTTCTTCTTTAGTTGCAAAATCATTTATCATCGCTGCTGGAATCTTGTTATCTATGATTGCCTGCAAGCTTTCTGATGATAATTTGACAAGCTCGTTTGATATCCACCGTGACGACATAATAGCCGATTCCTAGCCGATTTTCTTTATATTAGAAAAATTGATCTATTGATGGTCAATATTGATCGTATAGCATTGATTGTATAAAAATGCAACACTTGATCACGTTCGGGAGCGCAATAATGACAGTATCTCTAAGAGGCCATCACCTTTTGTGTATTCTTACCTACGCAGGTAACGGATATTCCCCTGATTTTGTTGAAAATTACAATAGGATTATTCCTCGAATTCGGGACGAAGATATCCTGATTGTGGCAGGGCCGGATGACATATGTATCCCTTTACTTGGAGAAGACAAACCTCATTGTTTTGGTGAAAGTGTTATTGTCCGGGATAGACGAGCTTTGGAAGCCGTGAGTGCTCTTATGGGCCGACCAATTGAGATAGGTCATACATTGAGGGTTGATGAGACCTATTTTAAACAGGCGCGATGGGCTTTCAATCGTGGGATCATAAGAGCGGCTTGTGTAGGCTGTGAATGGGAGTCGCTTTGCACGCGAATTGCTGAGGATGATTATTCTTCAACGTTTCTTAAACGAAATAGTGGAAAGAGCGAGTGACGATATAAAGCCGTTTGAAATTTTGCAAAGGCTAATATTGATATGAATGTATGATCACATACTTAAGATAAACGTGAATCTTTTAGTATTGATCAAGGTATCTATTAAGATGTTTGAAGTAAATCGTTTAATATTCCTTCGTTGATTGTGACTGCTTCGCTAATTTTGCTTGGTAATCGTGTTTGACGATTTCTAATGCGGCGAGTGCAATTTCAGGGGCGATTTCATTGCATTCCAGTAAATAGATTAGATCAACAGCAAGTTGAACTTCAGGTGGTGCGTGTTCGACGGACATAAAGTATTCCTCATTTGAATCGTTAGTCCATGTTCTCTTTGTATTCAATTGATTTTTCAATTCGCGTCAAAGATTGACGGCAACGTGCTAATCTTCCGGCTAATGCCGCGATTTCTTTCTGTATTTTTTGTTGATGACTAAGTGTAGTTTGTTGATTCAATTTTAGCTCTCTATCGTTGATCATTGCGAGCAGACGGCGTTCATAATCCTGATGTTCAGCCAGTTTGTGATACAGATCAGTAGCTTGTTGTTTATGTTCAAATCGGCTCTCTTTTTTTCTCAATGACTGGGTGGACAATTCACGCTTTAATGCCTCTATTTGGGCAACCAGGCGTTCAGTCAGAAATGCGACTTGTGCGGTTCGGTGATCTTGAACACACTCTTTGAGTTGTTCCATGTTGTGCCTGACTTCGTGTAGATAACCACGGAGTTTATCGCTGTGTCGGTTAAATAAAGCTTGATCAAACCGGGCAGTAGAGAATGGTGTGTCTGCTAATGGCGCTATCTCTTCCGCCAATATATCGACCTGTTTTTCGAGTAAATTTAGTAACGGCTGCGTATTCATTTATACCCTAAAATGGTTATGTCTTGCGAAGCAGAATTAATCTGGAACAACAAAAAGTAGGCTGATGCGTGTTCATCAGTTGCTTTTTTCTATCAGTTTACATAGATTTTAGAACCTCCGTGTTCTATTCATTGGCACCGATTATGACCGCAAACGCGCAGCAACTGCAATTTATTAAAGACAGCATTGAAACGGTTCCTGATTATCCGAAACCAGGAATTCTTTTTCGTGATATTACCTCTTTATTGGATAACCCTCTTGCCTACCAAATAACAATTGATCTTCTGGTAGAGCGATATCAGGACAAAGGCATTACAAAAATCGTTGGCACCGAAGCTCGCGGTTTTCTGTTTGGCGCCCCGGTTGCGTTACGTCTTGGTGTTGGTTTTGTTCCTGTTCGTAAAGCGGGCAAACTACCTCGAGAAACATTGAGTGAGACATACGATCTAGAGTATGGCACTGATACGTTGGAAATGCATAAGGATAGCGTAAAAGAAAACGATAAAGTGTTGGTTATTGATGATTTGCTGGCAACGGGAGGAACGGTTGAAGCCACTGTCCGTTTAATCCGTCGCTTAGGCGGTGAGGTTTCTGAAGCAGCCTTTATTATTGGTTTGCTTGGTTTAGGCGGTGCTGAGCGCCTGCAAAGACAAGGTGTAAGTAGTTTTACTCTACTTGAATTTCCAGATCATTAATCTGCTTATTTTCGTATTACTAACATAACGGCCTCGCTGTCTGTAGTGAGGCTGTGTTAGCATGGTAGCCAACTGTATTCGATTTTCCCGGTATCAATGAGCTATCAGGTACTTGCCCGTAAGTGGCGTCCACAAATATTTTCTGATGTAATTGGTCAGGAATATGTCTTGGCTGCGTTAGCTAATGGTCTTGCCAACGGCCGGCTTCATCACGCCTATTTATTTTCTGGCACGCGAGGTGTCGGGAAAACAACGATCGCCCGTTTGTTTGCCAAGGGGCTAAATTGTGAAATAGGGATTACTGATAAGCCTTGTGGTAAATGTGTTAATTGCCTTGAAATTGAACAGGGGCGATTTGTCGATCTAATTGAAATTGATGCGGCTTCCCGAACTAAAGTTGAAGATACGCGCGAATTGCTAGATAACGTGCAATATGCTCCGGCTCGTGGGCGTTTTAAAGTCTACCTGATTGATGAAGTGCATATGTTGTCCCGCCACAGTTTCAATGCATTATTAAAAACGTTGGAAGAGCCGCCTGAGCATGTGAAATTTCTACTGGCAACGACTGATCCGCAAAAATTGCCAGTGACCATACTTTCCCGTTGCTTGCAGTTTCATCTCAAATCGCTGGATATTGATCAGATAAGTGGTCAGCTTGAGCGTATTCTTAAAGTTGAGCGTATAGAGAGCGACAACCGCGCTCGCCAGTTATTGGCTCGTGCTGCTGATGGCAGTATGCGCGATGCTTTGAGTCTGACGGATCAAGCTATTGCTATCGGCCAAGGTAAGGTGACTGCTGAAATAGTTAGCTTGATGCTAGGAACGTTAGATGATGAACAACCGTTATCAATTATTGAAGCATTGATTCGAGCTGACGGCCAGCAGGTTATGGCATTGGTAGAACAAGTCGCTTCGCGGGGGGCTGACTGGGAAGAGTTATTGGTAGAGATTCTTTCATTGTTACATCGTATTGCAATGCTTCAATTGTTACCTTCTCAACCAGAGAGCGATTCTTCATCAATTGAAGGCCGTTTGCGGATATTGGCAAAAGCTATTTCACCTGAAGATTTGCAACTTTATTATCAAACTTTGCTGATTGGTCGTAGGGATTTGCCGTATGCGCCGGAGCGCAGGATGGGTGTTGAAATGGCTCTGTTCAGAGCTTTGGCATTTCATCCAAAAACAGTTATTGAAGAGGTTGCTGCCCCGGTGGTAAATCCTGCGGTTATACCATCAGTTACAACACAGCCAAAACAGAGCGATCAGGGGGATGCGCCACCGGCTAATTATATTAATGAACCGGCACAATTGGATAGAATTTCTCAGTCGGAGCCTCAGATACCTCAGGCGCTTGCATCAAGCCCAACCGCGCAGTTGCTGAAAGCAAGGAATGTGTTATCCCGACAGCAAGAGCAAACGCCGACAAAAAAGCCTGAATCGGCAACGCCTGTTAAGATGAAGTCAGCAACTTCAGCCTTAGAGCGGCTTGCCGCAGTGTCAGGTCAGCGCTCTCAGTCATCAATAGATAAAAAACAGGAAAACAAACCTGAGAAAAAAGAAGCTTACCGTTGGCGTGCCAAGAATATTGAGGAGAAGAAAACAGAAACTCATGTGGCTACGCCAAAAGCTTTAAGAACAGCTTTGGAACATGAGAAGACACCAGAGCTGGCAGAGAAATTAGCGGAAGAATCTAAACAGAGAGATGCATGGGCTGAAGAAGTTGGTAAACTTAAAATTCCTAAACTGGTGCAGCAATTGGCATTAAATGCGTTCAAAGAGCAGATTAGTGCAAATAATATCCGTTTGCATCTACGTTCGAGCCAGCGTCACCTTAATTCCGCTTTCGCACAAAAGTCATTAGCGGGGGCTTTGAGCGAGTTGTACCGCGCAACGGTTGAATTCAGCATTATTGAAGATGATAATCCTGCGGAGAAAACTCCGCTGGAGTGGCGACAAGCCATTTATGAAGAGAAATTGGCACAAGCTCGCCAATCAATTATTGCGGATAAAACTATTCAAACATTGCGGCAGGTATTTGATGCTGAATTGGATGAAGAGAGTATCCGACCGGTTTAACCATGCTGCAATATGTACCTTGTTGTACGATGTAGCCATAGCGAAGAGAGAAATCTATGTTTGGTAAAGGTGGTTTGGGCAATTTAATGAAGCAGGCCCAACAAATGCAGGACAAGATGCAGAAAATGCAAGAAGAGATCGCCAATCTGGAAGTCACGGGTGAATCGGGTGCAGGTCTGGTTAAAGTGACTATCAATGGTGCTCATAATTGCCGTCGTGTTGATATCGATCCAAGCCTGATGGAAGATGACAAAGAGATGCTGGAAGACCTGATTGCAGCTGCATTCAATGACGCAGCCCGTCGTATTGAAGAGACTCAGAAAGAGAAAATGGCCGGCATTTCCAGTGGGATGCAATTGCCGCCAGGCTTTAAGATGCCATTCTGATGCAAACCAGTCCTCTCCTTGAATCCTTGATGGAAGCATTACGCTGTTTACCAGGGGTTGGCCCTAAATCTGCACAGCGGATGGCTTTTCATCTGCTACAGCGTGATCGCAGTGGTGGAATGCGTTTGGCTCAGGCATTGACAAGAGCGATGTCAGAAATTGGACACTGCAAATATTGCCGGACTTTTACTGAACAGGAACAGTGCACGATTTGTGCTAATCCACGCCGTCAACAAAATGGTCAAATCTGTGTGGTTGAAAGCCCTGCGGATATTCATGCTATTGAACAAACCGGGCAGTTTGCCGGGCGTTACTTTGTATTGATGGGGCATTTGTCCCCATTAGATGGCATTGGTCCAATGGATATTGGTTTAGACCGTCTTGAGGATCGTCTTGCCACTGAAGAAATTTCAGAGGTGATTCTGGCGACTAATCCGACAGTGGAGGGAGAGGCTACTGCCAATTATATCGCAGAGATATGCGTTCAATATGGTGTGACAGCCAGTCGTATTGCTCATGGTGTACCCGTTGGCGGTGAACTTGAGATGGTAGATGGTACAACATTGTCTCATTCAATTGCTGGGCGGCAGAAGATTACTTATTGATTTTCTGTTAATGCTTTACAGTTTTATCGAATTGTGACTGAACATGTGCTTGAATAGTGTTGTAGTTGAGTAATGTTGTAGCTGAATAGTGTTGCAGCTTGGTTAGAGCAAATCGCAAAGGTTTTGAGGCGCTACATTATATGTGGCGCATGCTTTTTAGTTCATTTTACTATGATCAAAATTACTTCATATTCTTTTCGATAATCAAACTTGAAATTCAACTTATTTATCCCCATCTGCATATCATCGTCTGATTTTGTCTGTCTGAACTGGATTTAGATTGAGGTAATAAATGAGTATGAAAGGTCAGGAAACCCGTGGATTTCAGTCTGAAGTAAAACAACTTCTGCAATTAATGATCCATTCACTCTATTCCAATAAAGAGATTTTCCTTCGTGAGCTAATCTCAAACGCTTCCGATGCTGCTGACAAATTACGTTTCCGCGCATTATCTGCTCCAAAACTTTATGAAAATGATGGTGAACTACGCGTTCGTCTTTCTTTTGATAAAGAAAAGAGAAGCATCACGATTAGTGATAATGGCATTGGTATGACTCGTGATGAAGTTATCGATAATCTTGGAACAATTGCTAAATCAGGAACAAAAGCTTTTCTGGAATCTATTGGTTCAGATCAGGCTAAAGACAGCCAGTTAATTGGTCAGTTTGGTGTTGGGTTTTACTCTGCATTTATTGTGTCTGATAAAGTCACTGTACGTACTCGTGCTGCCGGCGCTTCAATTGATCAGGGCGTATTTTGGGAATCTGCTGGAGAAGGCGATTACACGGTTGCTGATATTGAAAAAGAGACGCGCGGTACAGAGATCACCCTTCATTTACGTGAAGGAGAAGATGAATTCCTGAATGACTGGCGTTTGCGTTCTGTTATCAGTAAATACTCTGACCATATTGCTTTGCCGGTTGAAATTGAAACCAAAAATAAGAGCGAAGAAGAGGGTGAAGAGGATACAGTAACTTGGGAGAAGATTAATAAAGCTCAAGCTTTGTGGACTCGTGGTAAATCTGAAATTACAGATGAAGAGTACAAAGAGTTCTACAAACATATTTCTCATGATTTTTCTGATCCGCTGATCTGGAGCCATAACCGCGTAGAAGGTAAACAGGAATATACCAGCATGCTTTATATTCCATCTCAGGCTCCGTGGGATATGTGGAACCGTGAGCATAAGCACGGGCTGAAATTATATGTCCAGCGTGTGTTTATTATGGATGATGCGGAACAGTTTATGCCGAACTATTTACGCTTTGTCCGTGGCCTGATTGACTCCAACGACTTGCCGCTGAACGTTTCCCGTGAAATTTTGCAAGATAACTCTATTACCCGTAATTTACGTAATGCATTGACCAAACGTGCATTACAGATGTTGGATAAACTGGCGAAAGATGATGCAGAAAAGTACCAGCAATTCTGGCAACAGTTTGGTCTGGTAATGAAAGAAGGTCCGGCAGAGGATAGTACTAACAAAGAAGCTATCGCTAAATTGCTACGTTTTGCTTCTACTCATAATGACGACTCGGCACAGACAGTTTCTTTGGAAGAGTATGTGAGTAGGATGACCGAAGGTCAGGATAAGATCTACTACATCACCGCAGACAGCTATGCTGCGGCGAAAAACAGCCCTCATCTGGAGCTGTTCCGTAAGAAAGGTATTGAGGTTCTGTTGCTGTCAGAGCGCATTGATGAATGGATGATGGGATACCTCACTGATTTTGACGGTAAAAAATTCCAGTCAGTCAGTAAGGCCGATGAATCCCTGGATAAATTGGCAGATGAAAACAAAGCCGAGCAGGAAGAAATTGAAAAGCAGTTGGAGCCGTTTGTTGAGCGTGTGAAAACATTGCTTGGCGATCGCGTAAAAGAGGTTAAATTGACTCACCGTCTGACGGATACTCCGGCAATTGTGACAACAAATGCGGATGAAATGAGCACGCAGATGGCGAAACTGTTTGCTGCGGCTGGTCAACAGGTGCCGGACGTAAAATACAATTTTGAATTGAATCCTGATCATCAGTTGGTAAAACTGGCTGCTGATATCAGTGATGAGGCTCAATTCGCGGATTGGATTGAACTGTTGCTTGATCAGGCATTGTTTGCTGAGCGCGGCACATTGGAAGATCCAAATCAGTTTATTCGCCGTATGAATCAGTTGCTATTGTCTGAAAAAGCTTGATTTAACTATACCCAATGGATTTCAAGATGCATCGCGACGGCAAGGGAGCGAATCCCCGGGAGCATAGATAACGATGTGACCGGGGTGAGTGAGTGCAGCCAACAAAGAGGCAACTTGAAAGATAACGGGTATATACTTCTTGATACCACGCCTCTAATAATAAGATGAGGCGTGGTTTATTTTTACAGAAAAATATCACGAAATCGTTTACCTGTTTCCTTGAGCAAACCCCATGCTAGATGGTATGGTGATTCGTTTTCTTAAAATATAAAAACTAACTAGCAAGGGGATTTACGCAATGCGTATTATTCTGCTGGGCGCTCCGGGCGCCGGTAAAGGGACTCAGGCGCAATTTATCGTGGAGAAATATGAGATCCCTCAAATTTCTACTGGCGATATGTTGCGTACTGCGGTTAAGGCTGGCACAGAATTGGGTTTAAAAGCGAAAGCGCTGATGGATCATGGTAAGCTGGTTACTGATGAACTGGTTATTGCTTTGGTCAAAGAGCGCATCAAACAAGATGACTGCCGCAATGGTTTCTTGTTGGATGGGTTCCCCCGTACTATTCCCCAGGCTGATGCAATGAAAGAAGCGGGGATTAACGTTGATTATGTCCTGGAGTTCGATGTTCCCGATGGACTGATTATTGAACGTATCATTGGGCGCCGTATACATGCGCCATCTGGCCGTGTTTATCACATCAAATTCAATCCGCCGGCAGTGGAGAACAAGGATGATGTTACGGGTGAAGAGTTGACCGTTCGTAAAGACGATCACGAAGATATCGTGCGTAAGCGTTTAGTTGAATACCATCAACAAACAGCACCTTTAGTATCCTACTATCAAAAAGAAGCAGAGGCAGATTACACCAAATATTTTAGAATTGATGGTACTCGTAAGGTATCTGAGATTAGTGAAGAATTATCTAAAATTTTGGATTAATCAACCTGAATGATTCTTGGAGGGCGACTAATAAGTCGCCTTATCTTATATTATTTATTTACTGTATCAGGTAAATTAGTCGGTTTTTCCTCATTGTTTTCGTATATAAACATGATTTTCATCTGTACTTTATTATGCTAGGGTTTTCACCAGCGAAACAATTAAGGATCGACATAATGAACAACGGTAAATATGGTGTTTTATTAGTTAATCTTGGTACTTCTGATAAGCCGACAACTGCGGCTGTAAGACGTTATTTAGCTGAGTTTTTGAGCGATAAAAGAGTCGTAGATTTATCTCGATTTATCTGGAAGCCAATATTATATGGTTTTGTTTTGCCTTTACGTTCTTCACGTGTAGCAAAGTTATATCAGAAAATTTGGACTGATGAAGGTTCTCCTCTGTTAGTATATGGCCGCCGGCAACAGAAATTACTGGCAGAAAAACTTGCTGACATCCCTGTTGAGTTGGGAATGAATTACGGCTCTCCATCTCTTGAGCAAGCGATTGACAACTTACTTAAGCAAAATGTTGAACAATTGATTGTTTTACCGCTTTATCCCCAATATTCCAGCTCCTCATCTGCGGCTGTATTCGATGGTATCAGTCGGGTATTACAAAAATACCGCACTATTCCTGGGATTCATTTTATTCGTAGTTATGCTGATCATCCGGCTTATATTTCTGCACTGCAAGAAACTATTGAGCAGAGTTTCGATAAGCATGGTCAACCAGACAGATTATTGCTTTCCTATCATGGCATTCCACAGCGTTTTGTTGATACGGGTGATATTTATGCTGAACAGTGTAAGTTAACAACACGATTGCTAAAGCAAGCGATTAATTATCCGGCAGAGCAGGTAATGATGGCTTATCAATCACGTTTTGGTCGCGAGCAATGGTTGACGCCATACGTAGATCAAACGGTGAAATCTCTACCTACTCAGGGAATAAAACATATTCAGGTACTTTGCCCTGGTTTTTCGTCTGATTGTCTGGAAACGCTGGAAGAGATAAAACAACTGAATAAAGAGATATTTCTTAATGCTGGTGGGGAAAAATTTGAATATATTCCGGCGCTTAACGACAATACTAGTCATATCTTACTACTTGAAGAATTGGTCAACGGGTTTCTCAGAAACAGAAATCAATAGTGATAGGATTAATCTATCATTAGGGTTCATTGGCTTTTTAAGGTATATTGCTACACGGATGCCAGCCTAGTGGAACTGCCATGCTTATTTTCAGAGTAAATGGGAATTAATCTATAGGCTAGTAGGATGATGTTTTGTATATCAATTAGTAACAGCATATTTGAATTTGGATATAAATAATGAGTAATAAACCGATTAAAGGCACTAATTTCAGTGAAGAATATTTTAATTATTACAATTCAAAACAAGATGATGAAATTGATTTGTTTGAGTTATTCTCTGTTTTATTTCAATCAAAGTTATTGATTATTGCTGTTACTATTCTTTTTGCTGTTATTGGTTTTGCAGCAGCATCTTTGATGCCACAAAAGTGGAGCAGTTCGGCTTCTATTGTTAAACCTCAACTTGAGGAGATACAGCCACTTAAAGATCTCTTGACTAAGTTCGAGGTTTTAAGTCTAAAATCATCAGTAACTTCATCGTCACTGTATAATAGTTTTTTAAATAATTTTAATTCACGGGTTTTACGTGAAGAATATCTGGTTAGTACAGAATATTTTAAAAATCTGGTAGCTGAATCAGGTGATCATTCACCACTTGCAAAAAGAAAACTTATTGAAAAGATTGTGAATGATAATATTTCATCCTCTTCAAAAGCGGAAAAGGATGATGAAGATGGTGAAACTAAATTGACTTTCAGTGCTGGGACCGCAGAAGATGCATATAATCTGTTAAATGGCTATATTGGCTATGCATCGTCTGTTGTCCATGAACAGGTGAAGAGTGAATTAAGTGATATGGTAAAACAAAAGCTTAATTATTCTGATGGTTTGTATAAAATTGATTTAAACCGTGTGAATAACATACAAGAAGCTAATGTTGAACGATTGAAGCATGCATTATCTATCGCTAATTCGGCAGGGATTAAAAAACCTATTTCCAGTGAAGGAGCAATGATCAAAGATGATCCAGATTATTCCATTGCTTTGGGGGCTGATGCATTACAACGTAAGTTGCAAATTACAGAAGAGATAAAAGATCCCACCTTGATTGATGCTGATTTACGTAACCGTTTATTCTATATAGAAGAGTTGAAAGCGCTTAAAGTAGATAAAGTTAGCTTCCAACCATTCAGGTATATGCAGGCTCCTTATGAGCCGACAGCTAAGGATTCACCGAAGCGCCTACTTATCTTAATAGGTAGTGCTTTCGCTGGGCTAATCTTAGCTGTGGTGTTTGTTCTGATTCGTCACATGGTGCGTAGTCGTCAGCAAGCAGCTTAGCTTTCCCTGGCAGTAAATGTCGTGGTGACATTTGCTGCCTGTCAGTTTTTATTGTGCTAATATGCGGCATCTTTTGGCGTCATAGCATCAATCAAAAATGAAATTCCCTGGTAAACGTAAATCAAAACACTATTTTCCCGTCAGTCTGCGTGATCCTTTACTCCAACCAATTAAAGAGATGATGGACGGTGAAAATAACCGAGCTTATATCGTTGGTATCGATCAGATATTAGTAGATATTGAAGCGAAAGTAGATGAGGATTTTATCCAGCGCTATAACCTCAGCCAAGGGCATTCATTAGTTATTGAAGATGATGTGGCTGAAACCCTGTATAAAGAACTTACTGATAATAATCTTATTAGCCATGAATTTGCTGGTGGCACTATTGGTAATACTTTACATAATTACTCGGTTCTTGCCGATGATCGTTCCGTTTTACTGGGTACTATGTGTAATAATATTCAGATTGGCAGCTATGCTTACCGTTACTTATGTAACACGTCTAGCCGTACTGATCTGAACTATTTACAAGGTGTGGATGGTGCAATTGGCCGCTGTTTTACGCTAGTAACGGAAAATGGCGAGAGGACTTTTGCCATCAGTCCTGGGCAAATGAATCAACTTAAACCGGAAAGTATTCCTGAGAAGATTATTGCTGAAGCTTCTGCTTTGGTATTGACCGCTTACTTGGTTCGTTGTAAACCGGGAGAACCCATGCCGGAAGCAACTATGAAAGCCATCGAATATGCGAAAAAGCATAGTGTACCTGTCGTTCTGACATTGGGGACAAAATATGTTATTGCCGATGATCCACAATGGTGGCGTGATTTTCTAGTTGAGAATATTTCTGTTTTGGCAATGAATGAAGATGAAGCTTATGAGCTTACTGGTTTCAGTGATCCCCTATTGGCTTCCAATATGGCACTGGATTGGGTTGATTTAGTTCTGTGTACCGCTGGTCCGGCTGGACTATATATGGCAGGCTATACGGAAAAAGATTACACACGTCAGACAACCCATCCATTGTTGCCGGGAGCTATTGCTGAATTTAACCGTTATGAGTTCAGCCGCGCTATGCGTAAATCTGATTGCCGAATCCCGATGAAAGTTTATTCCCATATTGAACCTTATATGGGGGGACCGGAAAAAATCATGAATACCAATGGGGCCGGTGATGGTGCTTTATCTGCTTTATTGCATGATATAACGGCTAACAATCACCATAGAATGAATGTGCCTAATTCCAGTAAACACATCCGTACATATTTGACATATTCATCACTTGCTCAAGTGTGTAAATATGCTAATAGAGTTAGCTATCAGGTACTGAGTCAGCATTCCCCTCGATTAAGCCGTGGTTTGCCTGAAAAGGAAGATAGTTTGGAAGAATCTTACTGGGAACGATAATTCTAAAATTTTGGCACCGTATAAATTAATGCGGTGCTTGAAATTTAGATATAAGATCATTGATTAAGATTGTAAATGGTAGTTTGGGTTAATCTTGTTAAAAATAATTGTTTTTCGTTGAATCTATAAAAGCCAAAGTATTTCGTGATTGTTTATATATCTGTTTAAATAAATTCACATAATATGTATAAATATTCTGGAGTAGAATATTTATATCACTAAAATAGCAATAATATGCAAATAGAATTCTCTGTATTTTTTTATATTTAAATTATCCTTTTGTTTTATATATAAAAACCCAACATGGCGGCGCATTGCTAATATAGCTAGATGTCGTTAAAGTTACCAACCCATCCCATGCCGATTTAATTATTTCTCTAATTTTTATATTTATTTTATGGGGGAGAAGATAAAGGATGAATTTGAACTAGAATCACAATTTTTAAAAATCTTGAAACTGATTTTCCAATTGTTGATTCTACTAATTATAATCAAGATGATTGGTTAGAAAACATTCCTTCATTAGTAATATGTTGAAATGATATTGGATGTATATTGAAATGATATTCTTTATATATTAAAAAGATATTGATCATATATAGAAATGATATTAGTTATATATGGATTAGAGCTGCTATATTTTAGGAATATTCCCCAGATTGATACGGAATTTCATATCTTTTGTATAGTATTGATATGTAAATTAATGTTTTATGATGCTAATTTAGATAGAAAGGCATTGGCGATAATTGATAACTTAGAAGGATCATTTAGCGAAATACTTTTTATTTTCTGTAATTATTTTATTTTGTTGCCTATATTAGGAAAGATTTTTTGTATCTTTTATTACTGAATTGGAGTTATTAAGATTACTAACATTTAGAGAAAAAACAAAGTTAATAGCTATTAAGTGAAAGTAATGGTATTTAATGACCGTGACTTATTATTATCAATTTAAAGAGAGGGAGGAGCATGATGAAATTTTTTACTGAAAATTTCCTATTATATTTCAAATAATTAATTATTATGCATAACAGCCATTGAGGATACTATGAATAGTTACTACGATTATATAAGAATTGCCAGTATGGTGAGTATGGTCTTAATTATGCCAGGACCAACAAATACTCTTTTGGTATCATCTGGATATTCACATGGTTTTATTAGTACACTCAGGCTGATATTAGCTGAGGCATTTGGTTATATAGCAGCAATTAGTTTGTGGGGATTATTTTTATCTACAGCCTCGCAAACTTTTGTGTGGTCACTAGTCGCCTTAAAAGTTTGCGCTTCGACATATATTGCTTATCTTGCCTTTAAAGTGTGGCATTTCTCATTAGATAAAGACGGAGCGAAAGTCCATTTTAACACGGTATTATTTACCACTCTGTTGAATCCTAAGGCTTTTGTGTTTGCTACATATGCATTTCCTCTTACTGCATTTACTTTGTGGTCGGAATACATTCCATGCATGACAGTTTTTGTCTGTGCATTATTACCTATTTCCTTGATTTGGGTGGGGGTTGGGAAAATGTTATATATAGGAAAATTGGGAGGAGGGGGATTAAAACCTGATTTGTTTTATCGTCTTGCTTCTTTAGTGTTATGTGTTTTCTCGGTTTCGATGTTTTACACGTCAATGAGAGGTGTTTTATATCTTTGACGTAATGAGATGTTTAATATTGCGACCTTCCGATTGATTGGCTTTTTCATTTTAGGCTAATAGTGGTTGAAGGTAGCTGAAATTGTGTAGAGTGTCTCTATTTTAGCTGGGTAAATACCATGATCATGCTAAGCAATGCAAAAAATTCAATGCATGGTATTTACCCTCCCTAATTAATAAAAAACATTTACCTCAATGAATTATTGAATCTTGTTTTGAATGGGCTAAGGATTAATTGATAATCCGATAGATTTTTGTTGTACAGAATTGAGTAGACCGAGACTTTAGCTGAAAGTTTTTCCCCTTTGAACTGCCCTTATCACTGGTATTTAAAGTGATAAGGGCGGTTCAGTGGTTCACTATAGGATAGAAGGGAAAGCCCTACTCGGTAATGAATAGGGAATTACTCCGTCAATAGTCGCATTTTTTCAAAGTAATGGCGAAAAGGGCGACGCGGGGGGAGGCTCAGTTGGATAGCCTTGTTCACTGTTGGCTAATACACTTGCCATTGTTTTGGCAATTTCACGCTCGCCAATAATGACGTGGCTAGCTCCACGCTCCGTGATATAGGTAACTTCATCGTCATAGTCAGCTCGGACAATAATATTAATATCTGGGCGCGCCTCTCTTGCACTAGCAACAATCTCACCTGCTTCATAGCCATTAGGAATGGTCAGTAGAAGGGAGCAGGCGCAATCCAAGCGTGCCAGTGACATAATATCTTTGCTGGCGGCGTTGCCCATGACTGCACTGATACCTTGTTCACCAAGTTCCTCAAATTTGGCTCTGGTGTTTTCAATAACAACCAGAGGGATCTCTTTTTCCTGCAAGCGCTGGCATAGCAAGCTGCCGATACGTCCGTAGCCGACAACGATAGTGTGACCGCAGATATCGACAGGAATTTGCGTCTCTTCCTCCAGCGTTTCTTCCAGTAACTGCTCCTCAATAGTTTCCGTTTTTTCCAGATAGCGATCCAACAGGCTAAAGAGAACTGGGTTTAGCATGATGGAAACAATCGCGCCAGCCAGAACAAGGTTACGGGCATTAGCATCAAGCAGGCCAAGTGCAACGCCAAGACCGGCCAGAATAAAGGCAAATTCACCGATTTGCGCCAGGCTGACTGAAATTGTCAACGCGGTCCGGCGTGAGTGGCCGAACATCTTTACCAGTAACATTGCAGCAGCGGACTTACCGATAATAATGATTGCCAACGTTGCCAGTATCGATAGCGGCTGTTGAATGAGGACCATTGGGTCGAACAGCATGCCGACAGAAACGAAGAACAATACGGCGAAAGCATCTCTGAGAGGCAGCGTATCTTGGGCGGCACGGTGGCTGAGTTCTGATTCGTTTAATACCATACCGGCGAAGAACGCCCCTAGTGCGAATGAGGCATCAAACAGAGCAACGGCACCATAAGCGATACCTAAGGCGATTACCAGCACGGCAAGGGTAAATAGTTCCCTGGAGCCGGTACTCGCGGTTTTTGCCAATACCCACGGGATTAGACGGCGGCCAACAATAATCATCAGCAGGATAAAAGCGATAACTTTGCCGACGGTCATGGCAAGTTCCATAATTAACTGCCCGATATTGGCTTCTTTATTACCAAGAATACCGGCAGCCGCAGGCAGTAATACCAGAGTCAGCACCATCGCCAGATCTTCGACAATCAGCCAGCCGATAGCTATTTGACCTCGTTGGCTATCAATCAATTGACGCTCTTCTAGCGCTCGTAACAGAACAACGGTACTGGCGGTTGATAGACAGAGGCCGAAGACGATGCCGCTAAATAATTCCCAACCCAGTATTGTTGATAGACCTACTCCGAGTAGGGTCGCGACCAGTATTTGTGCAATAGCGCCGGGGATAGCAATAGATTTTACTGCTAGCAGATCTTTGAGTGAAAAATGCAGTCCGACACCAAACATCAATAAGATGACACCAATTTCTGCCAGTTCGGGGGCCAGTGATGCATCAGCGACAAAACCAGGAGTAAAAGGACCAGCGAGTACTCCCGCAGTAAGATAACCAACCAACGGTGAGATTTTCAGGCGTTGTGCCAGCATACCAAGCAGATAAGCGATAAAGAACCCGCCAACGATAGTGGTGATAAGTGGTGTCGAGTGCTCCATTGAAACTCCTTCTTGCTGAGGCTATTGAATAGCAGAGTGAAGAGGTAGGTGTAACGGTATTTTATAGATAATTCGAGGTAAATTCGCTAAAAAAATGAGTAAAACATCAAAAAATATGGGTTGAAAGGATTAAATTACCCGTAACAGGTATTTTTGCTGCTCTATTTGAATATTTATGAGGTAAACAAGCACTATTCCCACATAAAAATTAACTTCTATGTGGGGTTGTATGGTGATTTTTCTAGTTCTTATCTTCTATATTAGGTAATAAAGCGGTAAATATGCCAAGTAACGGCAGAAAAGCACAAATCTGATAAACCAGTTCAATACTTGTTCTGTCTGCAATATCGCCAAGTACCGCTGCGCCAATACCTCCCATACCAAAAGCCAGCCCGAAAAACAGGCCAGATACCATCCCGGTTTTACCTGGAATAAGTTCCTGAGCGTATACCAGGATTGCAGAGAACGCAGATGCCAGAATCACACCAATAATCACTGATAGAATACTTGTCCAGTACAGAGAAGCGTAAGGCAGAACTAATGTAAAAGGTGCAACGCCGAGGATAGATATCCAGATAACATACTTTCTGCCGATCTTATCTCCAAGCGGTCCACCAATAATGGTTCCTGCCGCCACTGCGAATAAAAAAATAAACAGATGAAACTGGGCGCTTTGTACGGAAATGCCAAATTTGTGTATTAAGTAAAAAGTATAATAGCTACTGATACTGGTGAGATAAAAATATTTGGAAAATATTAAGATTAGCAAAATAACTAAGGAACTTATCACGGCTTTTCTTGATAAAACTTTGACGGCAAGGTCAGTTTTGGTTTGATTTTTCTTGATGTAATTCTGAGCTTTATACCATTTACTGATCTGTAGCAGCACAATGATACCGAGTAATGCAGCCAGAGAGAACCAGCTAACGTTGCCTCTGCCATAGGGCGCAATAAGCACAGCCGCTAGCAAAGGCCCAAGGGAGCTGCCAAAATTACCGCCGACTTGAAAAAGCGATTGGGCTAATCCGTGGCGGCCGCCGGATGCCATACGTGCTACGCGCGAAGATTCCGGGTGGAATACCGAAGAACCTGTTCCAATTAATGCAGATGCTAATAGAATTAACGGGAAATTGTTGGCATAGGCCAGCAGTAATAGACCGGACAAAGTGAAACTCATTCCAATAGGTAATGAATAGGGCTGTGGATGTTTATCAGTATAGAGACCTATCAGTGGTTGTAATAAAGAGGCGGTAATCTGATAGGTCAGTGTGATCATACCGATTTGCACGAAACTTAGGTTGAATTCTGATTGCAATAAAGGATAAATCGCCAAAATCAGCGATTGGATCATATCGTTCAATAAGTGTGAAATACTGATTGCGCCAAGAATAGTAAAAACGGTATTCCTGGTTTTTCTTGTGTGAGATGGGACTGTAGTCGTATTGCTCTGTTCACTCATATTCGCAGCCAACTTATCTTATATATTGGTTAATTTGTTGAATTTTAATACATAATTAATCAGAGAGTTGATTTTTTACTATCTTGGATATAGTTTTATAGTACACTTGTAAACACGAAATAAAACATGTTCGATATCTAGTAACTGCATAACATACATAACCTATCTCAAGAAATGATCAATTTATCCCGCCTTGTTGGCTTTTAAAGCTGTTTTTGCATGGCAATTCACTAAAAAAAGCATGGAGATATACCATGAAACTCTCGTTCAAGACCTCAGCTTGTGCTTTGGTTGTATCTGTAGCATTACTTCCAGCAATCGCAAATGCATGGGAGAAAGACAAAACCTATGACATTACTATTTTGCACACTAATGACCATCATGGTCATTTTTGGCATAACGATTATGGTGAGTATGGTTTAGCTGCTCAAAAAACGGTAGTTGATGAAATCCGTCAAGAGGTCGTGAAAAAAGGTGGTAGTGTGTTACTGCTTTCCGGCGGAGATATTAATACCGGTGTGCCAGAATCTGATTTGCAAAATGCCGAACCTGATTTTAAGGGCATGAATTTGGTGGGTTATGATGCAATGGCATTGGGTAACCATGAGTTTGATAATCCTCTATCAATACTGCGTCAACAAGAAAAGTGGGCGAATTTTCCATTTCTGTCGGCCAATATTTACCAGACCAGCACCGGCAAACGTTTGTTCAAGCCTTATACTATTTTCGATGAACAAGGCGTGAAAATTGCGGTTATTGGCCTGACGACTGATGATACGGCGAAAATTGGTAACCCGGCTAATTTTCCTGATGTTGAATTTCGTGTTCCTGCGAAAGAAGCCAAAATGGTGGTTGAAGAACTTAAGAGAGATGAAAAGCCAGATGTGATTATTGCCGCAACCCATATGGGACACTATGACGATGGTAATCATGGTTCTAATGCGCCGGGTGATGTTGAAATGGCTCGCAGTTTGCCTGCGGGCTATCTGGATATGATTGTCGGTGGTCACTCACAAGATCCGGTCTGTATGTCTGCGGAAAATAAAAATTATAAGCAGATCGATTATGTACCGGGAACGCCATGTTCGCCGGATCGCCAGAACGGTACCTGGATTGTCCAGGCCCATGAGTGGGGGAAATATGTTGGTCGAGCTGATTTCCAATTTCGTAATGGTGAATTAAAGTTAACTCACTATCAGTTGATCCCCATTAACCTCAAAAAGAAAATACAGAAGGGAGATGGTTCTACTGAGCGCGTTTACTATACTCACGGAATTGCCCAAGACCCGGAAATGATGCGGTTATTGACGCCATATCAGGATAGAGGCGATAAACAGCTTAATGTAAAAGTGGGGTCTATTGAGGGTAAATTGGAAGGGGATCGCAGCAAAGTTCGTTTTGTTCAGACTAATATGGCCCATGTTGTCCTTTCTGCCATGATGGAACGTACTGACGCTGATTTCGCGATTATGAGTGGCGGCGGCATTCGCGATTCAATTGAATCAGGCGATATCACTTATAAAGATGTATTGAAAGTGCATCCATTTGCCAACTCATTGGTTTACGTTGATATGAAAGGCAGCGAAATTGAACAGTATCTGGCGGCGATTGCTAATATGAAGGTGGACTCTGGTGCTTATGCACAGTTTGTGAATGTTAGCCTGATTGCTGATGGTAAAGGTGTTAAAGAGGTAAAAATTGGTGGAAAACCACTAGAGCCAAATAAAACTTACCGTATGGCAATGCTTGACTTTAACGCTATTGGTGGGGATGGTTATCCACGTGTTGATAATTATCCAACTTATGTTAATACCGGTTTTGTTGATGCAGAAGTTTTAAAGGATTATATCGAGAAGCATTCACCACTGAAAGCGGCTGATTATGAGCCAAAGGGTGAAATTATTTATCAATAATCCCTGACGGAAAGATAAATCGAAAGGGCTGCAATTTTGGCAGCCCTTTTTGGGTAATAGTTTAAACTTTTGCAATATCTGCGAAGTTGCCTTTCGCTAACCCACAGAGATCAGACGGTGCCAATTCAATATCCAACCCTCGTTTACCACCAGAGACAAATATAATTGGAAACTGTTGCGCTTGATTATCAATAATCGTTGGCAAGAGTTTTTTCTGTCCTAACGGACTGATCCCGCCGACGAGATACCCTGTTACTTTCTGGGCGATTTTGGGATCAGCCATTTCTGCTTTTTTGACTTTAAAAACTTTGGCGATCTTTTTTAAGTCCAGTTCACCTGAAACGGGGGTGACGGCTACCACCAAATTTTTAGCCTCACCATTAAGTGCAACCAGCAAAGTTTTGAATACCTGCTTGGCATTGAGTCTTAATTTCTTCACTGCTTCATCACCAAAGTTATGCTCATTTGTGTCGTGTTCATAGGTATGAAGAGTAAAGGTGACTTTCTGTTTCTCTAACAAAATGATCGCAGGTGTCATAATTTCATTACATAGGATGATTTTGTAATTAAGGATAAAGGATGAAATGGAATGATGGAATTGATAATCTGACTACGGCTCTGTTGCTTGTATACAAACAGGTAATATCCCGAACTAAGAATAACGAAAATGACAGGTTATTCCTCTTTGACGGGCCAATATTATTATAGCAGTATATGTAATATTGGCCTTTTTTTAATCCTGTCCTTCTGCCAGCATCTGGGGCAAATTCCCTTCACCGTATAGATGCAAAACGCCAACAGCAACGAGGTATCGACCGGCAGGTAATTCTCGTAAGCGCTTATTCCATTGCTTATTACGTTCAGTCATCAATAGTTGGTATATCTCTTTACTGAAAGTGGTTGGTAAAGCATGTTCTTGTTGTTTAGGTTGGTAATCCATCCACCAACTGATCATTGTTTGTAAAGCGCGGGCATTTGCGTGCCAATGGGTTAATGTATCTTCCAGTAGCGGCAAGCCGTTATTGGGAATTTGATTAAGTAAATTAATTTGTGATTCAGTACCTTCTAGTTCAATAATCGTTTTCCCTTGAGCTTTGGCTGCATTCAGGAGCTGATAGTCGATACCGTAGTGGGGATGCAATCCAAGGTTTTGTGCTTGTCCAGCTTGTAAAATTAAAGCGATTTGCCATGAGGGTAATAGATTGAGGAATTCTTCCTGTTGCTGGATTTCATGGCAGCAGTCCTGAAAATTCTGATACATCTCAGGAGATAAACGTTGTTCGATACGGTGATATGATTGAAACTCATCATGAAATGGGGAATCTGCCTGAGTAATATCTGCTTCCACGATTAAGGTATCGGACTGATTAAGCTGTTCTAGCAATATTTCCGAAAGTGGGAACATATTCTGCGTCCCCATATGAATACTGCCTACCAGATGCAAATGTCTATCGCCTGCCAGTGTAATATCGTGAGCGGGATAGGGATAATGGTGGAAAGAATTGATTCCCAATATATTAGTAAGGTGTTTAATCAGTCGTCCCATTGGTGCTCCGGTTTAGCATTTGTATTTTTAAGGTGACTATACTTCAGGCTAATATTATAGCTGTACTTCTGCTGTACCTTTATTTATTTCCATAGAATGTTCCTTCAGTATACAAGGAGATTTTTTTTGCTCCTTCCATTTACCTTGCTAGCCTTTTAGCAACTATCACAGTCTTTTGGTATAGAGAGTCAGTAGATTGGTGTTCACCGTTAAAGTGAAATAAACCTAAACTAGATTATCTTGACGATGTAAGGATTATTCCTTACACTTTGATGAAAGTGATAATTGGAGATTTGTTATGACATCTATCTATGAATTTGCAACATTGACTTCCAAAGGTCAGATAACGATACCTAAGTCTATCCGTCAGGCATTAGGTATTGGTACAGGTAGTAAGTTGGCCTTTGAGTTGTGTAATGGTGAGATAGTCGTGACCTGTGTAGGAATTGAGCATGAAGATCCTGTCATTGGGGCATTCCTTGATCTATTGTCTGAGGATATTCAGGTTGGGCACCATGTGAGTGGTTTACCTAAAGAATTGGAAGAGGCTATGCAGTACAATGCTGGTCACGCTATCGATCTGAGTGAAAATATTGACGGAGATGTTGTGATTTGATGCAAAGACATGGATGGACACTGCTATATCACTCATGTGTGATACAACAGCTTCAGAAGCTGCATGATGCAGTAAAAAGGGCCGAGCAGAGTGACCCACACGGGTTCGAGAGCAACTCTAGTGTCAAGCTGTTTCGGGCGTTGAGCAAATTGATTCTGGATGTGGTACCAAGTGATCCTTCTCGGGACGAGTATCGGCAAGGTAACACCTTAGGAGAAGCCTATCGCCACTGGCGACGAGCTAAGATTGGTCGAAGGTTCCGCTTGTTCTTCCGTTATGATTCTAGGGCTAGGATCATTGTGTATGCTTGGGTCAACGATGAGGAGACCTTGCGTTCGGAAGGTAGTAAGTCCGATCCCTATTCGGTCTTCGAGAAGATGCTAGGAAGAGGAAATCCGCCCGATAGTTGGGCTGCGTTGATCGCAGCCAGCCGGCATAAGTGGTTATAACTGAAGTAATTTGTCCGCGAATTGGCGATGGATGATAGGGTAAAAGTGTAAAGAGTACAGGGATGACAAATTTTTACAATTTACCCCAATATCGCTAAAGCTAACTCATTTTCGTGGTTTTAGGCTTAAACCTCAGTAATCGATTAGCATTACTCACTACCGTAATTGAAGAGAGCGCCATTGCTGCACCTGCTACCACCGGATCTAACAGGGTTCCGGTAAAGGGATAGAGCACACCGGCTGCAATGGGAATCCCCAACGAGTTGTAGATAAATGCGCCCAATAGGTTCTGTTTCATATTGCGTAGAGTGCCTTTGGACAGTTCAACCGCATCGGCCACACCGTGTAGACTGTGGCGCATCAGTGTTATTGCGGCGGTTTCAATGGCGATATCACTGCCGCCTCCCATTGCAATGCCCACATCAGCCTGCGCTAGGGCAGGAGCATCGTTAATACCATCCCCCACCATAGCAACCTTGCGACCTGCTGCCTGTAGTTTTTGAATCGCCTCAGCTTTACCATCAGGCAATACACCCGCAATCACTTGATCAATCCCTGCTTCTTTTGCAATCGCATTGGCAGTCACCGGGTTGTCACCGGTTAGCATCACTAAACGGTAACCTTGGTGATGTAATCGTTTCAATGCAGTAATCGTATCTTCACGTAGTGGGTCACGAATTGATAGCACTGCCGCAACTTTCCCTCCTGCGGCCAGAATAACTGGTGTGATGCCTTGTTCTGATTGTTGCGCAATCAGTGGTTTTAATTCCTGCGTATCAACTTGATTTTGTTCTAGCCATGCTTGATTACCTAGCAACAGTGTTGTGCCATTCACTTCACCACTAATACCGAGTCCAGCTAGAGTGCGGAATTGTTCAACTTGTGGCAACGTCAGTCCTGCGGTTTTGGCAAGAATGGCTTTAGCCAATGGATGGTTAGAACCTTGTTCCAGTGCGCCAGCCCAACGTAAAGCCTCTTGTTCACTATACCCATTGAAAGTATGGATATCAGTCACTTGAGGCATACCTTCCGTCAGCGTACCGGTTTTATCGAAAACAATGGTATCCAATGCGCTAGCTTGTTGCAGTGCATCAGCGTCCCGAACCAGTACCCCGAATTCTGCCGCTCGGCCGACACCAGAGATAATTGACATAGGGGTTGCCAACCCAAGGGCACAGGGGCAGGCAATAATCAATACGGTAGTAATAATGACCAATGAATACATGATTTGTGGCGCTGGCCCCACTAAATACCAAATAGCACCGGCAATCAGGGCAATGGCGACAACAACGGGAACAAATACGGCGGAGATTTTATCTGCTAATTGACCAATTTCGGGCTTACTACTTTGTGCTTGACGGACCAGTTTAATAATTCGTGCTAATGTTGTCTGGCTGCCAACTGCGGCAGCAGTAAACAGCACGGTACCGTCTTGCACCGTCGTACCGGCATGAATGTTATCGCCTTTGGATTTTTGCTGTGGAATTGGCTCACCGGTGAGCATTGCCTCATCTATCCAAACTTCACCTTGAATGATTTCACCATCAACGGGAACACGATCACCGGTTGCCAAACGTAACGTCATGCCGGGTTTGACATCAGCCAATCGCATCTCTTTTTCGCCATCTTCTGTCACCACACGGGCAGTCGGTGGTGTCAGATCTAGCAAACGCTCCAGTGCTTTTGAAGAACGCTGACGGGCACGCTGTTCCAGAGCATGACCCAGGTTGATAAGACCAATAATCATCGCGCTGGCTTCATAATAGAGATGACGGGCTGGTGGTGGAAAAACATCTGGCCATAGGTTGACACTGATGGAGTAAAGCCATGCTGCTCCTGTTCCCAATGCCACTAATGTGTCCATTGTGGCGCTGCCGTTTTTCAGGCTTTGCCACGCACTGCGATAGAAGTGACCACCGGCAAAAATCATCACAGCCAGCGTGATAACGCCGATAGTCAACCAGATAGTATGGTTTTCAGGTGTGAGCATCATATTATCGCCGATCATGCCCCACACCATCACGGGAATACCGACGACCAATGCTAATGCTGACTGCCAACGAAAACGACGCATATTAGCGTCAGAAACTTGTTGCTGGCGTTCACGCCGCTCAGTTTCGTCCTGAATCAGTTCTGCGCCATACCCGGCTTTTTCTATCGCTTTAATCAGTGCCTCCGGTGAAGCACTGCCGGTAATTAAAGCGCTGCGTTCAGCAAGATTCACTCTGGCATTTTCCACGCCAGCAACACCTTGTAATGCTTTCTGAACTTTATTCACGCAACTGGCACAAGTCATGCCGTCCAACAGTAATTGGATGCTCTCATCGCTATCACTCACAACGGAAGCGTCAGTTTTTTTGACCGGAACAGAAGAGGTTGCCGCTGCCAAAGGTTCCGGTCTGTTTGAGGCAGATAATGTCAGCGGCTCAGATTTTGGGCAATTTTGACTAGAACTCAGTTTTGCGTGGTAACCCGCTTGCTCAACGGCGGCAATTAGAGTATCAACATCGGCTTTACCGTAAACTTTAGCCGTTTCAGTATTCACATCTGCGGCGATAACACCCTCTACGGCTTCCAGCGCTTTACGTGTCGTGCCTGCACAATGCATGCAACTCAAGCCAGAGAGTGTCAGTTCAACATCAGGCTGGTTGGCGATTATCGCGTCGTAGCCGGCGGCTTTAATTGTTTCAATTAATGATTCAGCAGAGGCTTCGCCGGTTATTTTGGCATAATCAATCGTAATATCTGCCTGTTCCACATCTGTACGATCGTCTAGCGCTTTTTTCACACGATTAACACAGTGCATACAGGAAAGCCCCTGCAAGGCTAAAATAGTTGTGTATGACATAAAAAAACTCCTAACACATAGTGATGTAATTATTCTTCACACCTGTGTGATAATTAGTGATGAATATCTACACAGTTCAAGTAAGTTTCTGACTTGTTGCGAAGGTTAAACCTTCCCGCAAGGGTAAGGTCAAGGGGAAAAAATGAACATCAGTGAGATTGCCCAAAAAACCGGTCTTACCAGCAAAGCTATCCGGTTTTATGAAGAAAAAGATCTGATTACACCGCCGGAAAGGGGAGATAACGGCTACCGTTATTATCAGCAGAAACATATTGATGAACTAACGCTGTTGCGTCAGGCAAAACAGGTCGGTTTTACACTTGACGAATGCCGTGAGTTCTTAGTGTTATTTCGCAACCCTAATCGTCACAGCGCTGATGTAAAAGCGGCAACATTGCATAAAGCGGCTGAAATAGAAAAGGCGATTGAAGAGTTGCAGAAAATGAGAAGTAAATTGTTATCTTTGGCGGAAGAGTGCCCTGGAGATGATGGGGCGGAATGCCCCATCATAGATCATTTATCAGGTTGTTGCTCTCATCACTGAAAACTGACCGGTTTTACTTTCAGTGTAATGCCATCCACAGCAATGACTTCCACTTCGGCATTGGCGGGTAGTTCACTGTCACAATAGACTCGCCAGCTTCCATCGGCCAGTTTGATTCGGCTGTAACCATTGTCGGTATCACTAATCAGCTTGGCTCGAATACCGATAAGTTGGTGGTCTTTCTGGTTCAGGGCATCGCTGCCTTTTGACGGGCGGCGACGTAACCAATAGCGCCATAGCATTGCAGAAAGCAGCGTCAGAGTGGCAAACAAAACGCCTTGCCATTCCCAATCTATTCCTGGTAACAGCCAGGTGATAAACGCAACAACGATAGCGGCTATACCCGTCCATAACAGATAGCCGCCGGTTCCCAGAAGCTCTGCAATTAACAGTAAGCCGCCAAAAGAGAACCAGAGCCAGGGTGTTTGAGCCGCAATCTGTGCAATCATGGTTATTTACCTTTTTTGCTTTCGCCAATCAATTCAGTAATACCGCCAATCGCACCCATCAGATTGCTTGCTTCCAGAGGCATCATAATGACTTTGCTGTTATCGGAGGCGCCAATACTGGTCAGTGCATCCGTATATTTCTGGGCAACAAAATAGTTAATTGCCTGCATGTTACCGTCAGCAATCGCATCGGACACCATTTTGGTTGCGCGAGCTTCTGCTTCGGCGGCACGTTCACGTGCTTCTGCCTGGAGAAATGCCGATTGACGTTCCCCTTCTGCTTTCAGAATTTGAGACTGTTTTTCGCCTTCTGCTTTCAGAATAGCTGCCTGACGGATACCTTCCGCTTCCAGAATATCAGCACGTTTTGTGCGTTCTGCTTTCATCTGGGCGTTCATGGCAGAGATCAACTCTTTTGGTGGACGCACATCACGGATTTCAATACGGGTAATTTTCACCCCCCACGGGTTAGTGGCTTCATCAACAATATGCAATAGACGACTGTTGATAGAATCACGCTGTGACAGCATTTCATCCAGTTCCATTGAACCCAAAACGGTACGGAAGTTGGTCATTGTCAGATTGATGATGGAGAGTTCAAGGTTGCTGACTTCATAAGCAGCCCGAACAGGATCGACAACCTGAATGAAGCAGACTGCATCAATGGTAACATTGGCGTTATCGCGGGAAATCACCTCCTGTGAAGGAATATCCAACACTTGTTCCATCATATTAATTTTACGGCCAATGCGATCGATAAAAGGGACGATAATATGCAAACCCGGTAATAAAGTCCGGGTATAACGGCCGAAACGTTCTACCGTCCATTGATAGCCTTGCGGCACTGTTTTTACGCAAGTAAAGACAATAACCACGGCAATGAAGATCAGAATAGGTACGGCACCAAAAGCGAATAAATCCATAACGATTCCTTACAATTAAATAAATCAGTAAAGCAGCGAATAAACCTGGCGACGGTATTTCGAAGCCAGGGTATTACTGGTCCCCATTGCAGACATAATATCCATCATAGTTTTCCGTACTGCGCCGTTGGCAGCGGAAAGGTCCTTTTTCAGGAAGCTGAGTAATAATTCCAGAGCTTCTTCATTACGGCTAACTTCGTGCAGTTTCAGCGCGAGCTTAACAGCCAGCTCTGCATTTTCCGGTTGAATGGCGAACTCTTGTTGCAATTGTTGGATCTCTGGTGTATCCGCCGCTTGCTTTTGTAACTCAATTTGAGCCAGTAAACTGTGATAATGAGTATCTTGATCCTGTAATGGAATAACACTCAGAATTTCCTGGGCTTCTGCTATATTATTGAGCATAATTTGCACTTCGGTCAACATAAGTGCAATTCCACTGTTTTTGGGCGCTAATTGCCAGGCTTCCTTCAATAGCGGTAGCGCTTCCTGATGTTTTCCTTCGGCGATAAGCTCCTCAGCCTGAGCGGCTTTCAACTCCTCCGGCTTCGGTAATACACGAGCAAGCATCTCTCTAATAACGTTTTCAGGTTGTGGCCCTTGAAAACCATCTACAGGTTGGCCTTGTTGCATAATATAAACCGTAGGAATGGCGCGTAAGCCAAACTGTGCAGCGACCATTTGCTCTTTATCGCAATCCACTTTCGCCAATATGAATTGATTTGCATATTCGGCTGCCAGTTTATCCAGCGTTACGCCTAATTCCTGACAATGAGGGCTACGTTCAGACCAAAAATAAAATAAAACAGGCACAGTTATAGACTGCTCAACGGTTTGATGCAGGTTGCTTTCGTTAACATTAATTCCAATAGAAGTTGGTAACATATAATTAGTCTCTTAAATTTGGTTGTCGCAGGGTATGATTAAATAGATTGAGGTTATTTTCTTAACTTTCAAGTTGTACCACTCTGTTTACTCAGTATTTTATCCATTACTCTTCCTGGCAAAATCCGGCGCATAATAGTGACGGCGTGGGTTATCCAAGTTACTGGATAACGTAATTTGGGGTTCGGGCTTTCCAGAGCATGAATCAGTTTGCGCACAACGGCTTCGGGGGTTAGGGTAAAATGGCGGGCGATCCTAGGGTTTCTGACCGGTTTATCGCTTTGCGTTTGATTCACGTTTTCTGTAAAACGTGTTTTTATCGGGCCAGGGACAATCAGACAAGCTTTAATTCCTGTTCCGGCTAATTCCATTCTTAACGCATCTGACCATGCTTCCAAAGCATATTTACTGGCAGAGTAAGCACCGCGGCCTGGGGTTGAAATCAGCCCCATAACTGAACTGGTTTGGATAATACGGCCTTCACCATGAAGTTGCATTGCTGGGAGTAATAAGCAGGTAAGTTGATGTGTACCAAATAGATTAGTAGAGAATTGTCGCTCCAGTTGTTCACGACTGATAGTATTGAGCGGGCCATAAATACCAAATCCGCCATTATTAAACAGTCCGTAAAGACGGCCATTGGTTAGCCTGATGACCTCGGCGGCGGCGCGTTCAACACTCATTTTGTCATCAAGATCCAATTCGATAGGTTCCAGTCCTAACTCGCGCATATGCTGTAAATCTGCGGGTTTCCGGCAGGCTGCTAATACTCGGTAGCCCCGCTGATGTAGTGTTTTGGCCGCCACCAGACCAATTCCACTGGAACAGCCTGTGATAAGAACTGACTTTTGCATAACTTTACCTGCTTATAGACATCAATTTGTTGAAACTAATAGTTTACTACTTAAGAATAATTAAGATGTGCTGATAGTGTGTCAGACATCCAATCGGCGATAAATGGTTGGGCTGCCAGATTAGGATGTAATCCATCTTGTTGCACCCACTCTGGTTTAATAGCGACTTGCTCCATATAAAACGGCAGCAGGGGAATTTGGTTATGTTCTGCCAGTTTGGGGTAAATCTTGGCAAAAGATTCTGTATAACGGCGTCCATAATTTGGCGGCAGACGGATCTGCATCAATAAAGGCTGAATATTGGCTTGTTTCACTAGAGTAATGATCTGTTGCAGATCTTGTTCTGTTCGTTGTGGGGGAAAACCGCGTAGTCCATCGTTGGCGCCCAGTTCTATCAGTACCCAACGGGGTTTATGTTGTTTAAGTAGTTCAGGTAGCCGTTCTAGGCCTTGAGCGGCGGTGTTACCGCTAATGCTGCCGTTGATGACCGTGATTTTATTACCGGATTTCCGCCACTTTTTTTCCATCAAAGCAGGCCATGACTGCTCAATAGGCAAATGGTAACCGGCACTCAGGCTATCACCGAGAATCAGAAGGGTATCAGCCGCAGTCGCTCTGGCGCCAAATAGCATCACTAATAAAAGGAAAAGTAAATGGTAACGGGGAGTATTCTTGAAGTTCAGCATCTTAGTAAGCACGTTGGTCAGGGAGAAAATAAGATCACTATATTGCAGGGAGTCGAGTTGGTTGTCGAGCCTGCGCAGACTATCGCTTTGGTGGGAGAATCGGGCTCGGGTAAATCCACATTGCTTGGCATTATTGCCGGGTTAGATGATGGCAGTGACGGCGAAGTGCGGCTGCTAGGGCATAATTTAAGCCAGATGAATGAAGAGCAGCGAGCGCAACTACGGGCTGAAAATGTCGGTTTTGTCTTTCAATCATTTATGTTAATTCCGACGTTAAATGCATTGGAGAATGTCCAACTTCCTGCTTTATTACGTGGCGAGTCTGAAAATAATAGCAAGAAACAGGCGGTTGAATTGCTTGAACAATTGGGATTGGGGAAGCGTTTGAAACATATGCCGGCACAACTTTCTGGCGGTGAGCAACAAAGAGTGGCGTTGGCACGGGCATTTAGCAGCCAGCCTAAAATTCTGTTTGCTGATGAGCCAACAGGTAATCTGGATCGGCAAACCGGTGATCGTATTGCTGATTTACTGTTTTCTCTAAATCGTGATTATGCCACAACATTAATTCTGGTGACTCATGACAGTCAACTAGCGGCTCGTTGTCAACGTTGTTTGAGGTTGATTGATGGCAAATTGAGGGAAGAAAGATGATTTGGTGTTGGTTTTGGCGCGAATGGCGTACTCCTGCTTTACTGATCGTCTGGATATCTCTTACCTTGGCGGTAGCTTGTGTGCTGGCTTTAGGAAGGATAAGCGATCGCATTGATCAAAGTGTGCATTACCAAAGTCGGGATTTTCTGGCGGGGGATTTAGTCCTGCGTGCTGCTTATCCGGTAGACAATGAGTGGTTACAGCAGGCGAAAAAAATGGGATTAAAATTGAGTCGCCAGCTCTCTTTCACCACCATGACTTATGCCGGGGATATTCCGCAACTTGCTAATGTAAAAGCGGCGGATCATGACTATCCATTGTATGGGGAGTTGGAAACCCATCCGCCGGGTTTGAAAGCGGAAAAAGGCACCGTGCTGGTCGCGCCTCGTTTGCTTGAATTGTTGAAAATCAAAGTGGGGGATAATCTCGATGTGGGTGATACCACGCTTAAGGTGAGCGGAGAATTAATTCAGGAACCTGACAGTGGTTTCAATCCCTTTCAGATTGCGCCAAGGATTTTGATTAATCTTGATGATGCGCAATCTACCGGGGCGATTCAGCCCGGTAGTCGTCTAACTTATCGTTATATGTTTTCTGGTGATAAAGAAGCGGTTTATCAGTATCAACAGCTAATTGATCCCCAACTTAAAGCGGATCAGCGTTGGTATACCTTGAAACAGGATAGTGGGGCGCTGGCAAAATCTATTGAAAGGGCGCAGCAATTCTTGTTGTTATCGGCTTTGCTGACATTATTACTCGCTGTCGCCGCGGTAGCGGTATCAATGACTCACTACTGCCGTAGCCGCCATGATTTGATTGCTGTACTTAAAACACTTGGCGCGGGGCGTTGGGCGTTGCGTAAATGGGTGATTGGTCAATGGCTGGTGGTACTTATTGCGGCGGCGCTGGTGGGGTCGCTTCTGGGATTGATGTTTGAATATCTGCTTGTGCAGATTCTGGCGCCTATGTTGCCGAAAACATTACCCGCAGCAGGATTCTGGCCGTGGATCTGGGCGTTAGGGGCGTTATCTGTTATTGCTTTGCTGGTAGGAGGACGTCCATACACGCAGTTAATGGCAACCCAACCATCACGGGTGTTGCGTGATGATGTTATCGCGCCTGTTTGGCCGTTGCGCTATTACCTGCCGTTAGCGGTATTGGTAGTCATTAGCGGGCTGAGTCTGTTAGTTGGCGCTAAGCCCATGTTATGGGCGTTACTGGCAGGCATGGTGATGGTTGCGCTGTTACTGGCGGTGTTTGGTTGGGGAGGATTGTGGTTATTACGCCATCTGAAACTTCGTCAACTCAGTTTTCGCCTGGCGGTTAATCGATTACTGCGACAGCCGTTTCAGACAGTGGCTCAATTGTCGGCTTTCTCTTTATCATTTATGTTATTTGCTTTGTTGCTGGTGGTCCGAGGAGACTTGCTTGACCGTTGGCAGCAACAATTGCCGCCGGATAGTCCAAACTATTTTCTGATTAATATGACTGGACAGCAAATTCCACAAGTAGAAAATTTGCTGGCTCAATATCAGGTCAAACCTTCGGCATTCTATCCCGTGGTATTGGCCCGCTTGACGGAAATTAATGGTCAGTCAGCGATTGCGTGGGCAGAGGCCAGAGAATCGGATAGCAACACGGTACAGCGGGAATTGAATCTGACATGGAAAGAGGAATTACCCCAATTTAATACCCTGATGGAGGGCCATTGGCCGCCAAAAGCAGATGAGGTTTCTATTGAGCAGGGTCTTGCAGAGCGTTTAGCAATCAAAATCGGCGATAAGCTAACGTTTAGTGGCGATACGCAGCAATTCAGCGCCAGAGTTAGCAGTATTCGGCTGGTGGATTGGGAAAGTTTACGGCCAAATTTCTTGTTTATTTTCCCGAAACAAGCGTTAGAGAATCAGCAGCAAACCTGGCTGACCAGTTTCCATTATGAGGGAGACGGTCGCCTTCTGACGGATCTTAATCGTCAGTTTCCAACCTTGAGCCTGCTTGATACCGGCACGATGATTAAGCAAATTCAGGGTATTTTGCAACAGGTAAGTAAGGCATTGGAGGTCATGGTGGGGTTGGTCATGGTCTGTGGCGCATTACTGTTATTGGCGCAGGTTCAGGTGGGGATGTATCAACGGCAACTTGAACTGGTGGTTTACCGTACCTTGGGAGCCAGTAAGCAGTTACTACGTCGTACACTTTGGTATGAATTTGCTTTGCTTGGATTAATGGCGGGTTTTACTGCGGCACTTGGCGCTGAGGTTGCGCTTTGGTTATTGCAGACCAAAGTATTTGATTTTCCGTGGCAACCTGTATGGCAGATGTGGCTGTTACTACCAATAATCAGCAGCTTGTTACTCTCTTTGTGTGGTAGTTGGTTGGGGATACGATTGTTGCGAGGGACGGGATTGCACCGACGGGTTCAGGGTTAAGCAAGACGTTCAGGGAATGGGTAAGCTCGTCGAGATGTGGTGAGCCCATTCCCAGATTTATTGGCTGATTATTGTTGTTTAGGTCAATTCTGCTCTAAGTTGCGGCAGTATTTTCTCACCGAAAGTGGTTAATCCCTTAACATAATCAGGGAAGATCAACATAACTCCATCCAGTTCGCATTCACACAATAAATCTGACAATTGTTTGCGGCACGTTTCCGGGTTGCCAATAGCTGTGTGGGTCATAAAAGCGTTTTGGGATCTTTCAACCATCGCATTGCTTTTTTCGCCAACATCGACACCGAAACTGTGCATCATGCTTTTAACGGCGTCTATATCTAAGCCATCACGATAGAACTCAGCCAGCATTTCAGCTTCTTCATCTGTTTCGGCGCAGATAATCGTACACATACAAAAGGTTTTGGTGGTTGTACCGTATTCGGCTGCCAGACGTTTAGCCATCAGACTGATTTGGCGCGTTTCTTCTTCATCTTTACCACCAATGAAACACACATCGGTGTTACGCACACTAAAACGCAGCCCACATTCTGATTGACCAGCACAAACCAAATAAGGGCGTGGAACGGAAACAGGTTTAGGTTCAGAAACACAATTCTTGAAATTAAAGTAATCTCCTTGATGATTAACCTGCTTCTCACTCCAAAGCCGTTTGATCAATTGGGTCCACTCTTCGGTCATTGCGTAACGTTGATCGTGATCTAAATTGCTGTCCCATTCCCCCATCTGTTCAAATTCGTCTTTGAAGGAGCCAGAGACAATATTCAGCCCGGCGCGTCCATGACTAATTTGGTCCAGTGTCGCGATCATTTTGGCTGTCACGGCAGGATTATGCAGCCCGGCATGCATGGTTGCGATAAGTCGGGCATGATGAGTGACTTCGGCAATGCCGGCCATCATCGTAACCGATTCTAGCGAACAGCCCCAATGTTCCGTTGCGCCGCCAAAACCGCGCCATTTACTCATGGACATAATGAAATCCAAGCCAATTTGATCAGCCAGAATAGCCGCTTCACGGTTTTGCTGATAGGAAGCATCAAGTGGGGGGGTATTTTTAGAAATAATCCAGCCACCTTTCGCTATGGGTAGAAATACACCGAATTCTTTCTTTGCCATTATCAATTCCTTGTTTGCCTGTTATAAGTATAAGGAATGCCTTTTTAGGCTATTTTATTTTTAAATTCAGTTAAGCAAAGTGTTGTTGTCAGAATGTTTCTGCACTATTTGTAGTGGTGGTTGCATCATAAATGTGATGATCAGAATGGTAAGCACCGGTATAGCGATAATGAGAAATGCCGGTGTAAAACTACCTGAATAATCCTTAATGGCTCCCACCAGGAAAGGAGCGAAACATGCAATAGTGGAGATTAAATTCATCACTGAGAACAATTCCAGATAGGGCGTGCGGCCAAAATAATTGAACAGCAATATGCTGGATGCCAGAAAGGTCATGCCATAACCGATACCAATACACACAGTGAACAGGATTAAAAATGTCCATGAGGTGGCGACGCTAAGTGCGATAAGGCCACAGATAATTATTGACAGACTGCCGATAAGCAGTTTTTTGGGATCGAGCCATTCACCAACAGCGCCTCCTGCAAATCGTGAGAATGCATTGATAAACGCCAAGATACTGAGCGAAGAAGCTGCGACAGATTCACTGAATCCGTTTTCAGTAATATGGGCGACCGCAAAACTATTAACGGTTATCCCACACAGTAAAAAAGAGGTATAAGCGGCAGCAATGGCATAAAATTGCCAGGTGTGCAGTGCTTGCCGGACATTCCATATTTCCTTGGTGCGATAGATACTGGTGGGAATGTGATCTTGTTGATTTTTGCTGATTCTTTCCGCATGGGCATGTTCCTTCTTGCCTTCTCGTATAACCAAAATGGTCAATAGACTAATTAGCGTAAGTAATACCCCGGAAATCGCCCAGTGCATACGCCAGCTTCCCCAAAATACTGTTGCCAGGAAATAGAGCCACGGACCGACCACGCCCCCTAATCCACCAATGGTGAAATAGATACCAAAAGCCAGTGATTGTTTTTCAAACAATCGGCTGATGACATAAGTACCGGGAACCGTAGCCATAAGACTAAAGCCGATGCCTAATAATGTGGTACCGGTAAAATAGGCCGCGATACTGTGAGTGTTGTAGAGGATGTAAAAGCCAGTAATAAAAGTGAGTGTACCGATCAGTAACGTGGCGCGGACACCTGTACGGCGAATAAACATTGCCGGAAGATAACTGGACAGCCCACATGACAAGCCGAGTAAAGTGAAGCCCAGACCGGCATCAGTCCAACTCCAGTGTAATTCCTTGATCATGCTAGGTAATACAACGCCTAACGAGGTAAATGTGGTTGCGGTGACGAGAAAGTAAACCAAACCCAAAAGTATCAGTAGGAGCCACTGATAAGTACGTCCGAAGTGGTCATGTTGAATGGGCATTTTGACTCCATCAGGATGAAAGGCTATCAAAAAATTTCTGATATTTTATTCAGATATCAGAAAAAACTGTACCGAATAGAGATCCCGTAGCTAAATTGATCGGTTCGGTAATAAGGTGTATCTCTTATTTTATATTTATTTTTTATTGGATTCAGAACAATGCCAATCCATAAATGACCGGGTTGATGACCAAGGGATTTTCCTAAATCATAATGCAACTCTGGTTTGAAATCGATAGTTTCAGGTTGCCCACGTAAACCTAATGTATAATCAAAAGTGCCGACAACCCGGAAATCACCCAAACGGCTATTGAAGGGAATTCCGTAGTCGATGTGGATTCGCTGATCATTCCAGCTTCCTTTGGCATTATTCTCAAAATAAAAAATTGTCCGTAACCAGCTAATCCAGCTAGCTTGCCAGTCAATACTGATACCGGGGAAATAGTCGTAATCTATACCCTTAGTTTTGGCAACCCATTGGGCGAATAAAATATCTTTTACCGGCCCAAAAGAGAGGTCATTACCAGTGACTTTACTCAAGCTTACTCTGGGGACAAATTTATAATAGTAGGTACTCTTATCACCTTGATAATCACTTTGCAGAGAGTTTTGCCAAATACTATAGACGTACATATCGCCGATACTGTAGTCGCCGAAAGCTTCTAAAATCGGTGAAATCGTTTTTTGGGGATCGACTCGATTTTCAAATTGCATATACAGGCTGGTATCAATAGATTGAAAGTTGACAAAATGACTGGCTTGAGCTTGATTGATTACCGGCAGCGATAATAGCATTGCAGGTAATCCGTTTTTCTTTAATCTGGTATCGAACCAACGCCAGACTATGGCCAGATAAGTGGTACAAGAAAATGGAAAAGAGCGCTTGGAAATGACAGAATGCGGTGGACAACTTTTTGTATTGCGGGTTTTTAAGGCAAGTAACACGAAGGTTCCCCTTCTCATACAGTATCGGGCTGATGGTAGCTAACATTGATCTAATGAGGTAGTTTTGTCAAAGGGAGATTTGGTTTTATTGATAAAGGAATAGAAAAATAAGATTGCTTTGACCTTAATTTATTTTTCCATGTTAGTAAGATATTGATTATTTAATTAGCACTAGATCTTTGCTTTAACTTTGTGTTGCGGATATGAAAGCGTATTGTTAATTAATTTGAGTTATAATTATCAGTTAATCTTATTATTTAATTGCCAGTGTGATTTATTCATAATAAAAATAAGATTGTAAATGAAATATTTTTTCTTATAATCGCTTGGTCGAATGTTTCATTATCATGTATTTTTAATTAAGTGAGAGAGATGCAAGATGAAGTATTCTAATAGACTAAAAAAGTAGCTTTAGATTACAATTTTAGCTATATTTGATGATTGTCAATTCAATAGTAAAAAATCATCAACTTCATAAAAAATTTGATATAATTTGAAATCATAGGACAGAGAAGTTTATTATTTATCACTTGAATTTTCAATAAAGTCAATTATATGATAAATATTTTATTCATAACTTAAGAAAATCTTGTTAACTAATTTAATAACTTTTTATTATAAATATTTTCATGGAAAAATAGATTTTCTTATGTAATAAGGGTATTTCTACTTAATAAAAGAGGGTGATTATGTATACTGGAATTGTGCAAGGAAAAGAAAAAGTATTATCTCTTGAGAAAAGAGAGGGATTTAGTACATTGACCGTCAGTAATAATAACCATTTCTTTGATAATGTTTCTGTGGGGGCCAGTGTTGCGATTAACGGTACATGCTTGACTGTCACCCAATTTAACAACGATATCGTCTGGTTTGATATATCAGATTTTACGGCTGATGTGACCACATTAAAGTTTTTAAATGTGGGGGATGAAGTTAATATCGAAAGATCACATCAAATGAATAAAGAAAATGGTGGTCATAGCTTATATGGACATATTGAAGGCGTAGCAAAAGTCGTTGATTTTATTAAAACGGGTGAAACTTATCGATTAGTGATTAGTATTCCTGGAGATAATATAAGATATTTTTTCCATAAAGGTTTTATTGGGCTGCATGGTTGTAGCTTAACAATCAATGGCATAAATGAAGATGATAAGACTATAGAATTAAATTTAATTCCAGAAACGTTAAGAATGACTAATCTGGGTAATATTAAAGTTGGTGATTTACTTAATTATGAAATAGATCAAACAACGAGAACAATTGTAGATACTATATCCAGATCGATTAATGCTAGTAGATCAATATAATAATTGAAGAAATATAAATATACCTAATAGATTTCGAGTTGCAGCGCGGCGGCAAGTGAACGAATCCCCAGGAGCATAGATAACGATGTGACTGGGGTGAGTGAAAGCAGCCAACAAAGCAGCAGCTTGAAAGATGAAGGGTATAGGTTGGAATGAGTTGAGGTGTGAAGCGGTAAGTCACTTTACTTCCGCTTCCACAATTAATCCCAAGCCATTAAATGACAAATGCCTGATTATTTTTATGTCCGTTTGTCATATATTCCATGATAAATAGTCAACCTGATCTTTGCTTAAAATAGTGAATTCTGAGCATATTTTATTGGAAAATTTTGTCCCAAAACTCATCTATGGTATTTACACTTGTACCGCTACCACTGTCCAGCTCATGGATTGCTGCCTGCGTTGTAGCATTAGGAACATGGTGTTCTTCTATCGCTCTAGTTAATACCAAACGGACAAAGCTAGGTGTATTCAAATTATTATCCTGGGCGACTTGCGCTACCGCATTTTTAAGTTTTTCAGAAACACCAACTTCTAACATGGCCGTATTTATGCGCCTTTCCATCTTTTACTATTTGTGTCCTTACTTAGGGCTATTGTGGACACAAATCAAGATAATCAGATCAATAAACAATTCCAGTGTCAGATGTTAGTTACATTAATTTTTCCTGCGCCCATTCAAGGCTACTCTGATATTCAGATGGCAACATGGGGATAAGTTTCTGCAATGTATTTTTTAATTCATTTTTATCAAAGTGGGAAAGATTAAGGTGACCCACTTTACGTGCGGGGCGAACTTCTTTCTCATACCAATGTAAATGTACCAAGGGCAAGCTGAGCCATTGTGTATTGATATCTGTACCAATCAAATTGATCATAACTGACGGCGCAGCGACTTCTGGTCGAGGCATGGGTAAATCCAGAATAGCACGGAGATGTAATTCAAACTGGCTGATAGATGCGCCGTTTTGAGTCCAATGACCACTGTTGTGAACTCGTGGCGCGAGTTCGTTGATCAGTAAATTATCACCGACAATAAAACATTCCATTGCCATCACGCCGACATATTTCAACTCGTGCATAATAGCTGACAACATACTCTCGGCCTGTTGTTGTAAATGGTAACGCTGTAAATGGCAATTTTCCTGAGGAGAGACAACACTGGCACGGAGAATGCCATCTTGATGCAAATTGTGCGCTAATGGGTAGAACACACAATCGCCACTCTTATTGCGGGCCCCTACCAGTGAAACTTCGCCAGAGAAAGGAATTGCTTGCTCAGCAATACATTCACCATAAATATCGGTGGGTAATTCTGTTTCATCTCCGGGGCGGATACGCCATTGCCCACGCCCATCGTAACCACCAACGCGACGCTTAACGATAACGAAATTACCGAGCTCAGAGAATAATTGCGGCCATTGGTTGGTATCAGAGAGTAATTGCCACGGAGCGGTTGCCAGCCCAAGGCTGTCCATTAACTGTTTTTGTGGCAGACGATCGGCCAGACGGGGAAAAATATCTCGATTAGCGAAAGCCTTATGGCGGGCAAGTTCTTGGGTAAGGGCAGTTTCCGGCCAGCGCTCGATTTCGGCGGTAATAACGCTATTCTGATAAGGAACCGCTTCGGGTTCAGCATCCAGACCAACAGGGTAAACTGTGATGCCTAAAGGTTCGCCTGCCTGACGTAACATGCGGCCGAGCTGGCCATTGCCTAATACACAAACTGGCTTCATGCTTCCTCCCGTGGATCGGGATTATCGAGTACATCCTGAGTTTGTGTTTCACGCCAATGGCTGAGGCGTTTCAGCAAATCTTTATCATGACGAGCCAGAATCTGTGCGGCCAATAGGGCTGCGTTTGCTGCTCCGGCTTTCCCAATCGCAAGCGTGCCGACAGGAATTCCTTTTGGCATCTGTACGATAGAGTAGAGGCTGTCTACGCCATTAAGAGCGGCGCTTTGTACGGGTACGCCGAGAACCGGGACCAGCGTTTTGGCTGCCAACATGCCGGGTAAATGGGCGGCGCCGCCAGCACCAGCGATAATGACATCAAAACCGTTTTGTTCCGCTTGTTGGGCAAAACTAAAGAGTTTATCGGGCGTGCGATGGGCAGAAACAATTTCAACGTGGAAAGGTACATTAAGGGAAGTCAGGATATCCGCTGCATGTTGCATGGTAGCCCAGTCGCTTTTAGAACCCATAACGATGGCGATTTTGGCGTTGTGTTGAGTTGTTCCTGCTGAATCAGGCCGGGCAGTCATAAATCAAATGCTCCTGTGTTTTAACGTCCACCAGAACGAAAATAGCGCTTTAAGGCCGCGAATCATATCATGCCCGTAGGCTAAGGAAAACGATTGCGTTACTTTATACTTTTATTGTGATACCTGAATGTAGGTGTTCCTGGTTGATCAGAATGGGAAAGAGATCAAATCGATTGATTTATCCGTTACTTTGAACATTGAGCCTTGATGATGCCATGCGCCAAGTACACCACGGTAAACGGTTTTATTATGCAGAGGAACTTCATGTACGAAAGGGCGGTGGGTGTGTCCATGAATCATCCAATCAGCTTGATACCGCTCGAAAGTATCAATAACGGCTTGCTGGTTTACATCCATAATGGTTTCGGATTTTCTGCTGTTGACCGATTGGCTATTTGCGCGCATTTTGACGGCGATTTTTTGACGGATAGACAGAGGTAATAGTAGAAACAGGCGTTGGACCCACGGGGTATGAACCCGCTTACGATATCGTTGATAGCCTTCGTCGTCGGTACATAAGGTATCGCCGTGCAGAATAAGTACTCGCTTACCGTACAGTTCCAGTACTTTTTCCTGTGGGAGCAATATGATGCCACTCTCTTTAGCAAAGCGCGAACCGAGCAGAAAGTCACGGTTGCCATGAATAAAGTAACAGGTAACACCTTGTTGTTGCACAGTTTTTAATGCGCTAGCGATTTCACGGTGGAGAGGATTGTCATCATCATCGCCAATCCAGTAATCGAACAGATCGCCGAGAATATAGAGGCTATCTGCCTGAATGGCATCTTCATGCAAGAAACGTAGAAAACCGGCAGTGATTGCCGGTTCATGTTCGCTGAGATGTAAATCTGCGATAAAAAGTGTACACATACGCGGTGAATTATTCGCTGACAGTCACTTTTTCGATGATAACATCTTCGAGTGGTACATCTTGGTGCATACCGCTGCGACCAGTAGAAACGCCTTTGATTTTATCAACAACATCCATACCTTCGATCACTTCGGCAAAGACGCAGTAACCCCAACCATCAGGGCGCTCAGAACGGAAGTTCAGGAAATCATTATCAACAACGTTAATGAAAAACTGCGCAGTTGCTGAGTGTGGATCGTTAGTACGGGCCATTGCCAAAGTACCACGGTTGTTTTTCAGACCGTTATTGGCTTCGTTTTTGATAGCTGCATCAGTCGGCTTTTGTTTCATACCAGGTTCGAATCCACCACCCTGAATCATGAAACCGTTAATAACACGGTGGAAAATAGTATTATCGTAGAAGCTATTGCGGCAGTAGTTCAAGAAATTCTCAACAGTTACAGGAGCTTTATCGGCGAAAGTATTAATTACGATATCGCCAAAATTGGTATGGAAAGTCACCATAATTGAAATCCTAATAATAGTTTTGATTAACCCGGTTAGGGCATTTGGACCAGGCGGCTTTTATATCACATCTACCATAATGAGTCAGTACATATTAATTTCAGTGAGCTATCTTGATTACCAACCTTGCAAAGCGCTTAATATCAGGTTTCAATATCCTATTGGACTATGCCATATCGAGCATTTATTGATGAGATAAGGACATAAATCCAGAATTATCAATTCGTTATTTTTAACACACGTACAGTGAATTTACGGAAAATCTCGATGCTAAAAATTTTCAATACCCTCAGCCGTCAGAAAGAAGAATTTAAGCCAATCCATCCAGGGAAAGTGGGGATGTACGTGTGTGGTATCACAATTTATGACCTGTGTCATATTGGTCACGGCAGAACCTTTGTTTCTTTTGATGTGGTTGCTCGTTATCTACGATATCTGGGATACGATTTAACTTATGTACGTAATGTGACCGATGTTGATGACAAAATTATCAAGCGGGCGGCGGAAAACCGTGAAAGTTGTGATGATCTGACCGGTCGTATGCTGGCGGAAATGTACAAAGATTTTGACGCGCTGAATATTTTACGCCCTGATTTGGAACCGCGTGCGACTCGTCATATTCCAGAAATTATTGAACTGACCGAATCGTTAATAGAACGTGGTCACGCCTATGTTGCAGATAATGGCGATGTCATGTTTTCCGTCGAAAGTGATCAGGATTACGGATTGCTTTCCCGTCAGGATCTCAGCCAGTTACAAGCAGGGGCGCGAGTGGAAGTGGCTGATGTCAAGCGTAACCCGATGGATTTCGTGTTGTGGAAAATGTCCAAGCCTGGGGAACCAAGCTGGGAATCGCCGTGGGGAGCGGGCCGTCCAGGTTGGCATATTGAATGTTCCGCCATGAACAGTAAACAGCTAGGTAATCATTTTGATATTCATGGTGGTGGTGCTGATCTGATGTTTCCGCATCATGAAAACGAAATTGCGCAATCTACGTGTGCCCATGATGGCCCGTATGTGAATTACTGGATGCATTCAGGGATGGTAATGGTAGATAAAGAGAAGATGTCCAAATCGCTGAACAACTTCTTTACTATCCGTGACGTATTGGAATATTACGATGCCGAGACAGTGCGCTATTTCTTGCTGTCAGGTCATTACCGCAGTCAACTTAACTATACAGAAGATAACCTAAAACAGGCTCGTACCGCGCTTGAACGATTTTATACTGCTCTGCGAGGTACAGAGGCTTCTGTACAGCCGGCCGGTGGTGAAGTATTTGAGGCGCGTTTTATTGAAGCAATGAATGATGATTTCAATACGCCGGAAGCTTATTCGGTACTATTTGATATGGCACGTGAAATCAACCGTCTGAAAGCAGAAGATATTGACGCAGCGAATGGCTTAGCGGCTGAATTACGCAAGTTGGCAGGTATTTTAGGTTTGTTGCAACAAGAGCCGGAACAATTCTTGCACCGTGGTGCTCAGGCTGATGGTGAAGAGATTGCTAAAATTGAAGCACTGATTAAGCAGCGTAATGATGCCCGTAAAAATAAAGATTGGGCGCTGGCAGATTCTGCTCGTAATCAGTTAAATGAGATGGGTATTGAATTGGAAGATGGCCCGCAAGGGACAAGCTGGCGTCGTAAGTAAGCCTGATAGAGTACAACTGCCTTGATAATTAAGGCTTCCTTCTTGGGGAACCTCAGATTGATGACAAAGGTCTAGCCATTTAAGTGGGATTCGCAGATTATTGACAAAGTGCTGGTTTTTTATCCGGCACTTTGTTTTAATGAAGTTCCGTTCACCAGACGGAGCTTGCCGCTATGTTAAGAACACCGTCTCCCCAAACTTTCCCGCCAGAAACCCTCTCGCTTGACGAGCTGATCCCCAAAAACCATCCAGTAACGGCTCAATGCCGTTGCTGTCCGATAGTGAACAAAAAATCCTCAAGCATTACGACTTTTGAATAAGAATTCAACTAATAGTTAGTTATTTGATAAGTCGTTCTCTTCTTCAAGTTGTTCAATTCCATCAAATCTAACTGAACGGAAAATAACTCTAGCTGTAGCTACTTGCATTTAAACATCGTCATACTTGCAATCCATCTCCTTATACTCACTTTAAGTGGCAATGAAATTATCGTCATGTATCCCTACCGTCTCATTTCAGTACCCCCTAAATGCCATCCTTAAACACCCTTAGATGTTTCATTTAGGTTATCTTTATTCCTATGGCCAGGCAAATTAATGATCTCAAATCGACGTTAACACGTCATGGTTATCGGTTGAAAAACATGGTCGAATAGTTTAATACCAAATCGGCTGAGACTCAGACACTGTTTAATAACCAACTAAAACTTTCCTGTGCTACATCTAATCGTGCTCTAATTTAAATAGGGTTATTGAGGTTATTTTTTATTGACAGTTGGAGTTATTGGGGTTATTTTAATTGCCAAGTTAAACAGATGGAGTTGTATTGGAGGAGTATAACGTGTTATATCCTATTGCGATTGAAATTGGTGATGAGAACTGCGCTTATGGCGTGGTTGTGCCCGATATATCAGGTTGTTTCTCGGCGGGTGATTCAATGGAGGATGCAATAAAAAACTCCAAGGAAGCTATCACTGGGCATTTAGAGTTATTGGCCGAAATGAACCAATTACCCCCTGACTCAAAGCCATTGGATTACTGGATCAAAGATGAAGAATACGCAGGGTGGGCATGGGCTGTAATTGACATTGATGTTGAACCATATTTAGGTAAATCGACAAAATTCAACGTCACTCTGCCTGATTTGTTATCAAAGAAAATCGATGATCAAGTTAAAGCAAGCCCAAACTTGTACAAGAATCGTAGCCACTTTTTGCAAGTGGCTGCTTTGCATGAATTGCAAAACGGTATTCAGTAATAATAATTATGATTGATCAGCCTCATATTTTTAAGGAGTTTTGTCAGCGGTCTGAGAATCCCACTTTTTAAGTGGGATTCTCAGCAATCTGGGGGGCGCTAACGCCCCTTTTTATTGCACAAGGAACTTGACTTATTTGATATTTGTAACTACTGCTAGTTACCTTCTTGTGAAGAAGGACGAGTACATGAGCAAAGCGGAGAAACAGACTTTAAAAGAAGTGGGGTTGATATGAAATATTTAAAATATAAAGGTTATTTAGGTACAATTGAATTTGACCTGGAAAACAATACCCTTTTTGGTAAATTGGAATATATCCGCGATTTAGTGACTTATGAAGCAAAAACAATTGCAGAATTGGAAAATGAATTTAAAGTCTCAATTGATTTGTATTTGCAAGACTGCAAGGAATTAAATAAAAATCCTGATGTGCCATATAAAGGGGTTTTTAATGTTAGAGTTAATCCAGAATTGCATAGAAAAATTGCAGAACTAGCACTTGAAGAAGATGTGACGATTAATGCTTTCGTGAATCAAGCGCTAGAAAATGAAGTCAGTAAACATCATGTAGGGTCTTAATAGCTTCTCGGATTAATGATAAAAGTCTAACCATTGGGCCAGGTCTTTGATCTAACTGGAAAATGGATACCTCGATATACTAAAAGACCCCACACTACAACAATACGATTGACATCAACAGAACCCCACTTTTTGAATGGGGTTCGTCAGCAATCTGGGTCTCCCTTTTAGGGAGACTGATCCTAATTACATTTCAGGTAGTTGCACACGAATATTAATAACTCTTCCGTCTGGAATATCGCAGGGTTCAGCATCGTTGTAATAAATGACTTCCCCTGTTGCAGTTACACTTCTTACGCGTTTATTTTGAGCAAATTCTGGAGCGTCTTTATTTTGACGATGGTAACATTCGATTGTTATATCGCCGCTGGCTGTGTCTACCGATTCACGAATCCAAATCAGATTTAACCCGTTGCTGTCCGCCGGGATGATAGTTCCACCGTGAATTCCCCACGCACCATCTTTGGCAAAACCGTTGCAGCCGCTGATACGATATTTCCCTGTATCTACGCGCTTAACAGTCACACCCTCAGCTTCGCTGGTTAACTCGTAAGTTCCGTCTGGATGAATATCGACAACTGGGCTGGATACTCTGAGAATGCCGTTAGCATCGGAACGGGCGTTTTTATCTGTCCAAAGTCGGCTAACTTTTGTATTTCCACCTCCATCATTTCCGTGGATGAAGCTGATGCCGCCCGCATTGTCATAATTTGCGACAAATCCTGCCCATATGTCATGCATTCGTGTTATATAGCCGCCCGACCACGGATATCCAATGCCTCCATGATTCCCTGCAAATCTGAATGCATGACCACCCTGAGGCAATGATTTTATCCATGAGGTAAGATCACTGAGATTCGTTTGATCAATATACTTTGGTTGGATAAATTCAGATCCCTCGGATTTTGCATATGCCCCAATATCCGCCGCCGTTGGTTTATTTTTTGTTGTATAAATATTAGTCCAATCTTCCTCAAAACCATAATTATCACGGGCAGAGCGATAAGCAATCCCGCCATTTTTGTACAGCACTTTCAACTGAAAAGCTGGGCAGCTTCCAGTTCCGTTATTGAAATGAGCAATATGAGCAGAATCTATTCCAGGGTTCAGTAAATCATATAGCCCAGTGTTTGCGTTCCAGGGGACTGGATTATTAACATTGTATCTTTCTGTTAATCCGAGCTTAACTGCCCCAATATCCGCCGCAGTCGGTTTGTTTTTTGTTGTATAAATATCAGTCCAATCTTCCTCAAAGCCATAATTATCACGGGCAGAGCGATAAGCAATCCCTCGGTTTTTGTACAGTACTTTCAACTGAAAAGCAGGGCAACTTCCAGTTCCGTTATTGAAATGAGCAATATGAGCAGAATCTATTCCAGGGTTCAGCAAATCATATAACCCGGTGTTTACGTTCCAGGGGACTGGATTACTAACAGTGTATCTTTCTGTTAATCCGAGCTTAAATGCCCCCACATCCCCGGCATTCAGACTGATATCCCCGGTTAACGCTTTCCCATTAATTTTTCTACTATTCGGTACCGCATTTTTAGCTAAGTTGATGGTTTCTGTTAAGCCAAGGTTTTTTACAAACGCGTTTTTATCAAGAATGTCTGCGCCATTTTGGTTTTTTGCTAATCTGTTGTTAGCATTATCATTTACATCAGAAACAAGTTTTTGAGTTACTGCAAGTGCATTGCTGTTGCCTGTTTTATCTGTGAGTTGAACTATTCCTTTCTGGGTTAGTGAAGCACTTGGGACTTCTGTCGTGATCTTTTTTTCTAAGGCTTTATTTAATTGGGTGGTGAGTTTTGCTATATCCCCATCATCCAGAACATCATCGCCATATTGTGTAACGATAAAATTAGCTATTGCAGATGATATTGCTGAAGATTGACGTAATACCTTATTGAGTAAATGAGTGGTGATATTTTCTGATGGAAATCCAGTCTTTAAAGCCGGGCTTGCTTCATACCCTTCTTGGCTGACTACGTTAGCATTATTACTAATGGAAAAAGCTTTAAAATCATTCTTGGGACTCATATACTTTCCTCAAATTAAATAATACTATTTTATAATTAACATATTGAATTATTGTGAAAATAATTCCCGGCAATTCACATCGATCATAGTCTAGTTAGGAACGAGAATAATGGAATATTCTTATATCTTATAGGGTTAATTATTTTTGTATGGTTGCTAGTAATAAATAATTAAAAATTTTGTCACCAGAAATATATCCAATAATATCGAGTGCTTAGATGAGTCTATTCCTTGAGCATAAGGTGAAATGCATTAATAAAATAAAAAATTAATTTGTATGTAGTTATATGGTTAGCAAGAAACGATATAAGCTATTATAAACTACGTAGTTGCATGAAAATGCCTATATCAAACTGGCAGATGTGAATAAGAACTTGGTTTATTTACTATTATTCGACTCTTTGCTATTTATAATCCGGCTAGTGAACATTCACGCGTAGCAGCAATTGGTGAGGTGATAAAATGGCGCCGATAAAACCAGTCAGGATATCGCTAATCATACATTATTCTTCGGTACAGGCATGATTTTGAAATCATGTGCGATACTAAATTCTGCTGCGGTTTTTTCCCGTAGAGTCTCTAATGTGACATTTGGTGCATGTTCTTTCAGGATTAACTGGCCCTGTTCAAAGTAAAAGACACCTAATTCAGTAACAATCATGCTGACTTTATTGATGGCGGTAAGTGGCAGAGTACATTGCTTGAGGATTTTTGCTGAACCGTCTTTGGTGCAATGTTCCATTGCAATGATGACCTTGCGGGCGCCAGTGACAAGATCCATTGCTCCTCCCATACCAAGGACCATTTTCCCCGGTATCATCCAACTGGCTAGGTTGGCGTGCTGGTCAACTTGCAAACCACCCAGAACACAGGTATCTATGTGACCACCTCGGATCAGGGAAAAAGAGAGGGCACTGTCAAATATGGCGGCGCCGGGCAGGATACCGCAGGGTTTTCCGCCAGCATTGACCAGATTGGGATGTACTTCTGTAATGGGACCAAGGCCTAGAATGCCGTTTTCTGACTGGAGAGTAATATGAATGTTATCCGGTAGATAATTAGGGACTTGCGTGGGAATGCCGATGCCGAGATTAACAACATCGCCATCTTGTAATTCACGTGCAACACGGTAGGCAATAAGTTGTTTGGCGTTCATTATGAGTTTCCTTCTGGATAAATGATGTAGTCGATCAATGCGCCAGGTGTCATAACGCAATCCGGTGTGATTTCACCTACTTCAACCAGTTCATCCGGCTCGGCAAGTGTAATATCCGCCGCCAGAGCGATTACTGGGTTAAAATTCCGGGCAGTGAGTTGGTAGGTGAGGTTGCCATAATGATCGGCAAGATGAGCCTGAATTAGCGCCAAATCAGCACGTAAGGGGAGTTCTAACAAATAGTCTGTTCCATTGACGGTTATTTTTTGTTTTCCGTTTTCTACAATAGTACCCACTCCGGTGGGGGTTAGAAATCCGCCCAGACCGGCTCCGCCGCAGCGAATACGTTCGATCAACGTACCTAAAGGAACCAGTTCTACTTCTATTTCTCCAGCAAGCATTTTGCGTCCGGTTTCTGGATTAGTGCCAATATGTGAGGTGATGACTTTTTTCACTCGGTTATTAACCACAAGAGGGCCAATGCCAACGTCAACATCTGCGGTATCGTTAGCAATGATTGTCAAATCTTTGACGCCGGAGTTCAGCAATGTGGTGATTAAGCGGGGAGGTGTGCCTACGCCCATAAAACCGCCTACCATGATAGTCATCCCATCATAAAAATGCGCTATAGCTTGTTGTGTGCTAATGAGTTTATTTTTCATATTAATTCCCTATATATGATATATGGATATATACCCGTTATCTTTCAAGTTGCTTCTTTGTTGGCTGCACTCACTCACCCCGGTCACATCGTTATCTATGCTCCCGGGAATTCGCTCCCTTGCCGTCGCGATGCATCTTGAAATCCATTGGGTATAGGCACTTATCTTTAAGTTTAGCAATAGATATGCCAACTACGTAATTTAAATAAGGAGATTTTATAATTAACTGAAATTTAATTAATTCTACTTATCTGGTCGAGACAAGTGTATGCAGGTTTATACGAGCAATAAATAAGAGGTGTGCACGTATAGAAATTGAAGTTTGTATTATTACTCATGAGATTATTTTTCTCCTTTATTGATAAATAAATGAGTTATAATTTTTGCCGTTATAATAGCAATCGAAAGTAAAAAACTAGCCAAAAATATTTAATCGTGTATTAATGGCATATAAAAACCATTGTCTGAAAATGATAAAGATAGAGGGCATAGAAACTAGATCCTAAGTGATAACAGGTACTATGTAACAGAAACCGCAATAATTGGGAGTATAGAAAGCGTTGCCGAATGGGGGCAAGGGGGAAAATGGGTAAGTGTGAGGGGCTTCTAATAGGTTTGGTTCACTTTAGCCTTATAGGTGTATGGTGCAGGGATGAATTGTTAATATCGAGAGGCACGGCATTGTATTTAACGCTGTGCCTTGAATCTATTTGCTAAGGTAATTGTAGGTTAGGATTTCTAAGAGAGATAGTTATCGTTCCGACCTGTTTACTACCGTTGCGGATATCTTTTCCATAACTAAAATCAAAATATTTCATCTGGTCTCCTGTTTCTACTACCTTTCCGTTAATAGCTATAAAATTTTTACGGAGCATGATATTAAGGCCATAGGCATTAGCATCTTTTGGTGCAACATCAATGACAACTTTTCCTGTATTTTCTTCTCCTTCGGCCATGAAGTTGAATACACCTTTAGGGTAATCTTCTCTGTGAATATCTAATGGAAAGTGGATACCATCCAGAGAATTGAGATTTAATAAAGTCGCTCCGGCTTTTAGGGTGAAGTTTGTGTCGAATAAAGGGCAGCCTTTTTCATCTAAATCAGTTCTTATATTTAATACTTGAGAGCTTATTAACATCTGTGCATTGTCTTGTAAGATAATATTGCTACCATCGATGATGTTAACATGGTGACTTGTAAGACTAGTTTGAGAGGATTCGGTGATAGAAAAATGACAACTGAGTGAAATAATACTTTCTATCTTTTCTACAGTCTCTATAGTAAGCCGGCTTTTTCCTGACATAGCCACTGTTGACTCTTCTAATGTTGGTATTGCTGTATTTATCGGGCCACTAATTCTTACAATGCTTGAGTTTTTTATTGAAAAACTACTTGAGTTTTGTAATTTTATTCTATACGTATTGAATATTTCAGAATTAAGATAAAAATTAACAGGTTTTCCTTCACTTCCTAATATTATAAGATTTCCTGAGGATATGTTTATTGTTTTGCCTAAAGTTATATCTGTATTTTCTGCCTTATGTACTGCCTCATATCCCTCTTTAAACTCAATTGGTGACCTGGGCCAATGAATATCGTTTACTTCAATGCTATTTTTGTTATCAGTATCTAACAATATTAACGTATTTTCTCCAGCATCCATTTTGAAGGTGAAACCAATATTTTTATCGAAAGAGCTTGATGGAGTAATAGTTTGACTGCCATGTTGATGACCGTATGATTGATCTTCATCAGAGATCCAGATAAATTTTTCGCTCATTAATTTTACCCTTGTCTGAGTTAATGTTATTTCATAATTAAATATAGATTAATATAAATATAGTTCAAAATAAGTGAGTTTCAAGGTATTGAATGAATTTATTGTATATTTTTTTAATTTCTTATTTCTGGAAATAAATTAAATCACAGTGCATAGATCAATTCCGTTTGCCGTTAATAAGATTACCTGAAAATATATTTTATTGTAATTCAGTTACTGTTTAATGCTGAAATTAATTATTAATATTCTTCCATCTTTTTCCTGGATAATCTCTTCAATAGTTTCTTTGCCATTAGGATTATCATATTACGGATAAATAACCTGTAATCACTTAATGCTCGTGGCTATATTGAGATATTTATCTAGTTTTACAGTAAGATCATAGATGGAACTTTCTCTATATTGTAATAATATTTCTCTTCATCAGTATTATCATCGTGTTTTGTACCATTTTAAGGATGTAAATATTATAATTGATTGATTTAAAATTAAATTATATTTTGGTTTGTTAGGAATTTATCCACTTGTTCTATCTAATTAATAAATTCTAAGTTAATGAGAGTTTATATTTAACTCATTAGAATCTTACAGGGTAAATAATATCATTCTAATGATAACCATTTGAAATCAATATATGGTTTTTTTTCATCTTATATTCCAATTGACTGTAATCATATGGGGAATGGACTACTTTTTTAATGTGGATATATGAAATTCTCCGATTCACTAAAGAATATTGATTATATGATCTTATTCAGAAATTAAATATTCTTTAAGAAGAACATTAACATACCTAAAATAGCTATGAAAATTAATTTCAATTAGCCAATGCCATTATTACGATCATTGAATGGATATATAAATATGAAGAAATTTATGTTAGGAACAGTACTTCTCGGGATTGCGTCTGTCGCAAACGCAGGCAGTGGAGACGATAAGTCTATTGAACTAACTGATCAAGAGTGTATGGCTCAATCGAATATGTCTAGCGCTTTCCAGTTTTGTGATGTATTCATTTGGAAAATCGGAGATAGTCATTGCGCTATTACAGCACAATGTCGTGCTGTTAGTAGACAGGTGATCGTCGTACTCAGTTTTTCCCATATTCTGAGGTATCACAGCTCATAAACTGCAATGGTTATTTAAAGACTGATGGATGTTAACTTTGTTTTCATGAACCTCAGGCCGCGGATTGTAGCTTGACTAGAGAGTTAGAGGAAAATTGTAAATTCAAATCAGTGCCGTAGTCTCGGTAAATAGGGCTTGTAGATAAAAACTTTTTATAATTTAGTTAGTTATGGCTATGGTAAAACTATGCAATATGAACAAGGCAGCAATTTAGGAAAAGGTAAACACCAAATAGAAAAAAATAAATGAAATTAAAATTTGCCAATAACCAATCAATGTGATTTAATAGCGCCACTGGTTTGGAAGTACAGACCTATTTATGAAAAGAAAGTTAAAGCAGTTCACCATTTAGCGTTATCCCCGATACCACTTCATTGCGAATTCCTTCTAATTAGTACCCATAAGTAAAACTGAAAAACAGACCTCATAACGCCTTATGGCAACTTAATAAATTAAAGGAAAATTCTATGTCTAATGCAATGACTGGCTCAGTAAAATGGTTTAATAACGATAAAGGTTTTGGCTTTATTTCTCCAAAAGATGGCAGCAAAGATGTTTTTGTTCATTACTCTGCAATTCAGAGTAATAATTTTAAAACATTGGAAGAAGGTCAGGAAGTTTCATTCTCTGTTGAGAATGGCGCTAAAGGCCCATCCGCAGTAAATGTTATCGTATTATCTTAATTTAACTGCTTAAATCTATTAGCGACTTTACGATAGCGATGAAGATAATATTCTGAGTAGTTAAAGTTGTTAATAAGTAAAAACCCGCTTAGTTGCGGGTTTTTTGCATGGTGACAGAGTAGTATTTTATTTGATTCTCCATTTGGTTTATTTAACTTTTACCTTGCAGTTTAGAGAGGAACCAAATATTGAAGTTCCCATTGAACTTATATCCCGGTAGTGGCTTGTATTTAGCGATCAAACCCGCATCAAGGAAGGCGGCAGATTTTTAGGCTGTTGGGTTGTGTTAGGTGTCAGGCGTTGTTCAATATCATCAATAAAGCGTTCTAACCAAGCTTGTAGTTCAGCTACGTCTACTTCGGTCAAGGGGCGTTGCGACCATAGAATGGCTTGTCCATCCAAATCTCCCTGAACATGTGCGGGCCAATGTTGTCCAAAAAGGTTGTTGGCATGACTGACTTCGGACCCTAATTCGCAGAACAACTGTAGCCAGTTGTCGTGATAACAGCCAATCAATACCTGAAAACGTCCATCGACTTCCAGAGTGTAGATATCATCGTCAGTAGGAGATGCAGGTACGCCAAGTTTAGAGAATAGCGTTTCTATAAGCTGGTGATAGTTGTGTGTCATTGTGTTTTAGGCTCGAAGTTGAAAACGTAGAAATTTTGACCTAGTCCGATTTCCTTGTTGTACATGGATTTGGACCAGAAATCTTGAGAGAACCAGTTGGAGAATGAGGTTTTGTCCGGGAAGTTGAACTCGCCGAAGTTAGGATCGAAGAAGGTAACACCTTTCTGGTCATCCACATAGGCGGCTACGGTATGCCCGGCCATTTGTCCTTCAAAGCTGATCTTCTTGTAGCCTGATCCCTTATCACCGGTATCCAGGATGGCGTTTAATAGATCTTTTGTACCTTTGCTGCCAGTTTCGCCGCTTACTTCAAGTGGACTTCGTGGTTGGATACCGTTCTCACGGAGCCAGGATTCGGTTATTTGGCTTTGCTCGGCATATGGATCTAGACCGTCCATCTGTAACTGCTTAATGGAAACCAGAGAATCGATATGAAACTGACCTTTTTGGCCGCCCACGTAGAGCTGATCGAAAACACTTTCACCCTTGGCATGAGCGCTTATCCAGTGAGCGGATATGGACTCACAAACCCCGCCGGAGGTGTCTTTATGTTTCATGATTTGGTCCAGAAAGGTGCCTTTGGTCTGGGCAAACTTGAAGGTGACTTCACCGCCGTGCTTACTCGCAGAATCTCGAACACTCCCTAACTTGGTGCTCACCGCGAAGTGGACGATTCTGTCCTTTATCATGCTGAACGAGAAGCGGCTCTCCTGATTTTTCTTTTCATTAGTGGTTAGTTGGCGATCGAGCATGGAGTGGCCCGGTAGATTGCGTTGAATCGTTGCTGAAAGGCGCTCTAACAACCCTGGTCTTGGCGAAGAGACTTTCAGAGGTTTACCCGACAATTCGCCTTGTTGTTGATTAACCGCTGTAGTATCGAGCTGTTGGGTAGGAAATATTCTTTGGTGATTAATACCTGAGATGGGGGACAATGGTCACTCCTTAAGTGGTTTCTTTTGAGATTATGCCAAGAGATGTACGCTTGGATATCAGATAGAGTGAATCATAATGTTTTGTCGAAATAGAGAATATTAATAACGGCAGAAGAAATTTTCACTTTCCGTCGAAAACCGGTTACCTCTTTGAAGTGTGATGGAATCATCAATTTTGCCATTGGTTATTGATGGCGGACATCAGCGCTTCTAATTGGCTATCCAAACTGGCATCAATGATCCCGACTTCCGTTTCTAAAATACAGCCCCCTTGATCGAGACGAGCATCGGCGGTGATCTCTAGATAGCCTATCTCAGGGAAGTCTTTGTGTACCCGTGATATCTGTTCGCGTACTGCTGCGGCCTGTTCAGGATTAACGCGCAAGATAACCTGTTTTTGGTTACTGACTAATGACAGGGCTTCACGGGCCACCTGTAAGGTAAGGGAAACTTGGTCATAATTCTTTAGGATTTTGCGCACAGCTTGCAAGACCACATTGCTCATCTGTTGCTCGACCTGCCGATAGTATTGCTGGCATTGCAACTGGGTTTGATGAATCAGGTTAGCTTGTTCTGTGCGGGCGGCATCAATACCTGCTTGCCAGCCTAGCTCTTTTTGTTGTTCATACACTGCCTGCGCGTCACGTTCAATTTCTTGTGCTTGCACCCGGGCGGCATCAAGCAGAGATTTGGCGCTAAGACAGGTCTGATAGTCCGCTTTACGCAGTATCTGGAGTTCAGGAGATAGTTGAAGATGCTCTGTTGTTATTTTAATAAATGGTAACATTCTGTGTTCACTTGTTTAGCCAATTTGAGACACAACGCTTGTGCCAATGGTCGTTCTGCCTGGCTGATAGGCCAGGCCGGAAGGTTTTCATGAGGGGGAAGCCGCAAATTCAGGCGCTTAGCGAAATCGATAGCAAGAGGTTCCATCGCCGTTAGCCAGAACTGTAAGGCACTGGTACGAAAATAGTTTGCATTGATTGCTGGTGGTAATGAGCGTTGCCAGCCAGTCGGCCAGTTGCCGATAATGATATCGAGATACTTTAAGCAGAAGCGATGTCCCTCTTTTCCTAGTGAATCGTGTAAGTGGCGAAGTTCTGTCGCCAACAGGCAATGGCGGATAGCTTGCCCGTGAAGTAAGGCTCCTAGCCAGGTAAGAAGTTGTTCTAAGCGCGATTGTTCTAACAGGGCGATATTTCCCAACCCGGTTGGTAATTCATAATCCACATTCAGATCGAATTGGGTTAGCAATAGCCCATTAAGCCTGGGAGAGTTCCGCCACCCAGGTAGGGAAGATAAAACTGCAAGCCATTCTGGTGATAGGCGGTCAGAATGAATATAGCTGGCAGGGCAAAACCGAAACTGATAGGGCGTTAATGCTGTTGCCATTATTGCATCCTGCTTCGGTGCCACAGGAATTGCGCCAGATTACTGACAAACAACAGGGCTAATAACAGCACCAACAGCCCGATCAGGCGCCCCTGTGATTCTTCAGTCACTTGGATAGAAAACAGCGTGGAGTAACGTGGCGCCAACGGTACCTGACGCACGCCCGCTGCGGGCACTAACACGACACTGATCCGGTCATAATTCAGACCTTCAATACTGTTATTAACCAGTTGCTTGATCTGGGGAATGTAAGTGTCGAGTTGCACGTCCGCTGCGTGTTTGATAAACACCGAAGAAGAGGCTGGCGATAGTTTTTTACCCAGTTTGTCTTGTTCTTCGGGTAAAACAACATGTACCCGTGCTACCAGCACGCCGTCGATCTCAGAAAGCGTTCGGGCAATCTCCTGTGCTTTGGCGAAGTTGAGCCGAGCCCGCTCTTCTATTGGCGAGGAGATAAGGCCGTCTTTGGGAAAGACATCTTGCAACGAAGAGAAGTTCTCCCGTGGATATCCTTTACGTTTGAGCACTTCAACAGCTTGCGCCACATCAGACTCTTCGACTAACAGCTTGATATTGCCATCTTTGTCTGGTTGCTTATCAGAGGAAATGCCCGCTTCCCTGAGCAAGGCTAACATTTCGTTGCCTTCTTTTTGGCTGACACCGGTGTAGAGTTCGATTTTACAGCCAGTTAGCATCAGGACAGCGAGCATAACGCAAATTATATAGTGTTTCTTCACAGCTCCTCACTGGGCTTTCATTAGGGTTTCAATGTTTTGATTGAGTCGTCCTACCGTTTTGGCAATCAGCTCTTCTTGCAGGGTGATTCGCATCAGAGACCACTGCATTTGCATCAGGCTGTTAGGATCGTTACTAGAGACGGCTAGCTGTGCTTCCAACTCTTGTTTAGCCTGAGTGAATTGTTGTCTGAGCTGACCCAATTCATTGATCAGATTGTTTTCAATCCCTTGATCTTGATTGGACATAGCATGTTCAAAACTTGCAATATTTTCGGCACTGGCCTGAGATGTGTTGAGTTCATCCAAGCTGGTTATCAGTGTCTCGCTTATCTGTGGTAGATCCATTGTTCCTCCGAATTTGAGGTGTGTTGAGTTTATTTAGGTTGTCTATCCTTGTCTTACGATGTTGTGGCTGGTCCATTATTCTTCCAAATCAGGTTTATGTGAGTATTGCATCATGTTCGTCACCATACCATTAAGGGGGATTAGCGTTTTTAACTCCCGATTGATAAGGTCAGTCAGGTACTCATGGCCAGGAATAGGCTTAATTTTGCCAAGTACCTCAAGAAGAACCGTTTGCTGTTGTTGACCGGTGGGGGCGAATTCACGAACAATTTTTTTAAGTTCTGGTAGATCCAGTGGTGGCTTGATGTTGCCTGTCAGGCCGCCAAACTGCGACCATAGGCGCTCTTGTACCGGGGCAATCAGCTTGGCCTCCAACTGAGCACGTTGGGACGGCTGTTTATCAGACGATAAAGCCTGATACCACTGCCATATCACTTTGCGCTGTGTCGCTGGATCGAAGTCGCCTAAAACGTTTTCCAGCGGTTCTCCCTGAAGCCAGCGTTGTTGGCGTTCTTTCAACATTTGCTGATCAGGCGCAGTTTTCAGTGCTTGTTCAAAGCTATGCTGATGCCCTGAACTGACCGAAGGCTGTACCGTTGGTTGCGACACGGTGTTATGGGACGGTCCTTCAATCCTAACCATGAGCCAGTTGTTCTCGCATGCCGTCAACAAAGGAGAGCAGTTGTGGATCGTCGCTGCCCGCCATTCGCGTCAGTCTCTGTTCTAGGGCTGATGCCAGACCCAGACGCCACTCACACAAAGCTAACCACGGCTCCAGACTGGGCCAGGGAAGATCCCGACCAAAATCCAGAGCCTGTTGATATTTTCCTTGGTTCGTCAAAGAAGAGAGTCGAATCAGGTTTGCTGCTTCTTGTCCTTCCTCGTTTGACATCAGCCAATCAGCAATAACATTGGCTTCGTCATGGCAGTGATGGCCGCTTCCAACCAGAGCGATATCTGCCAGTAGCCCTTTGAGTGAACGTGTCATGATTAGATCTTCTGTAATATGCCCTGCATCAGGTCTTTCATGGACCGGGTGACAGTGGAGTTAATGTTGTAGATTACCGACCACTTGTTGATTTTGTGTTGCAAATCAGCTAGCAAAGCGGGGTTATCTGCACCTTTACTGAGTTCAGCGATTGCGTCGTTAACGTCAGAGTTAGCTGTGTTGGCTTGGGTCTTAAGCTGCGCAGCAACCTTATCGAGAGTATTAACTGTCTCTGCGGAAGTAAAAATTTGGGGCATGATGAGCTCCTTCTGTTGTGTTAAGTATTGTGATTGCGGCTTGGATAGCATCAGCTTCCAGTTGCCATTGTTGGTATTCTTGTACTGAACCGCCGCGTCTCAGGCGTTGTTTGATATCGTTCAGCGCCTGAGCGAGACGGTGTTGCATTTCGTTGACATAAGTGGGATCAGCACCAAACAGTCGTGCTTCCAGGGATGTCATCATGAAGCTGGGCTCCTGTTAAGTTTGACGATAAATTGTTGTCCACCCTTGATAATAACAATCGCATCTTGACGGATGGCCTCGATTCTTAAGCCATTTTCTGTGGTTGCTCCAACCGGGTAACGTAGGTTGTTTTTGAGTACCACATAGGGTATACGCCCAAGGGAAACGGCCCGGACGTCGAAATTGAGTTCATCATTGCGGGTGAGCTGTTTATTATTCAGCAATATCAGTGCTGGCCGACTGCCGAACTCTTGTTTAAATACCTGTTGTAAGCGGTAGAAGTTATGCGTCTGGTGTTCATCCAGTTGACCTGTGAATTCAATGCGATCATTTTTATCCTTGTAGATCAGCGTGTCGGGTAAATCATGTTTAGCCAATAGCATATCTAGTCGCTTGAGGTGATTACCGGTGAACTTGGTCTGGTTTTCTATGCCGAGTAAGCCGGGAACATCGCGTTTGAGTAGGGACTCGATATCATTCCATTGCTGACTGGTATCTGTGACTTCCCCCGTAAGGCGGACCCAACCGGGTTGCTTGCCATTGCGGCTTTGGACTTGGGCATAGCCTAATTTTTGTAAAATGAAATCCACCCCCTGACGTAACTCTTCCATAGTACGTAACTCCAACCGATAACTGAGAGAGTGAAGATCAAGATACTGTTGCAGCGCCAGCCGTTGTTGATTGAGGTCCACATAACCTTTGAGTAGTAGCGGCCCATGATCGGGCATCATGTGTACACTCACCTGACGATAGGCTGAGCCGTCATTGAGAAAACGGCGTAGCTCTTGCTCGGCGAGGCCATTGGACATGTTGCTCCTTTGCCATCCTTCATGTCCAAGCAGCGCCAGAAGACCGAGTGCCAGTATCAGGCAAAGTATTAACATCCCGCCTGCTACCCGGCTACGATTTTGGCGGGCAGGGCGCTGGCGTGGTGCAGCCGTCGGTTCAGCGAGTTGGTTTGGGAATGCATGTTGTTGGTCACAAAAAGCCCACAATAACGGGCCAGCCTCCTGACGGGCCAATGCTTGCAATGTGGCGCCCGCTGATAGCGGTTCGCCATTCTGACTTGGGGCGACTTCACCGGCCCATTCCAACAGGCGAATTGAGTCTGGTTCAACTTCTAAGATCAGATGCACAGGAGCAACATCTTCATCCACCAGAACGATATCTGCCTGTAGGGGGTCTGAGCCGATGGCTAAACGCCCCTCAGCTAAATTGACCTCAATACTTTTATTCAGTCCGCGGTAAAAGCGAATTTTCCAACTCATCTGTTCGCCTTATTTTGCGCACGAACACACCAGGTTTCCTTCAATGAACATTGTTGTTCAATAACTCGCCATCCGTAAGTTTTACCCATTCGGCATGAGTCTAAATATGAACTTTTACCTGCTTGCCGTAGGGTTTCTTGTACTTGACGGGCGGAGGATAATGGTTGGCATTGTGCACTAGCCAATGCTTTATTCAGCGATAAGCTCTGATTAGAGATATCTTGCGTTGCCAATAACTTAGGACGGAGATCTTGTCCGTTACCGAGAGCGAGATAATGGGCTATTCCACTATCAATCAGACGTGGTTCAATAATGAATAGACGTACTGATCGCCGAACTCGTTCACTGGTATTGCGAAATAAGACACCCAGATAGGGGATATCGCCTAAAAATGGCACCTTGCTTGTTGCTTGGTTCATTTCGTCGCGGTAGATGCCGCCGATCAGCAAACTTTGCCCATGCCCAACTCTGGCGACGGTATCGACAACGGTTCGGCTGATAGTCGGGATGCCATCCGGTCCTGAGCTATTAAGTTTCTGGTTACCATCCTCAATATGCAGGTCTAAACTGATTTCAGGAGAATCTCCGACTTGGATGACTCTAGGGATCATGCGTAGCATGGTGCCATAGGTCAGGCTTTTAAGTTCGGCAACCCGTTCACCATTCACTTTCACGTAGTAGGTTTCATTGTTGTCAATGACGGCTTGCGTATTCTCCTGCGTTAAAAGCGTTGGGCGGGAAATCACCTGAGCGCTGCCTTTGCTTTCTAGTAAAGTTATTTTGGCGAGCAGGTAATCCAGACCACGGCGATCAACCAGACTACCTAATGCAGCTGAACCGATGCTTTCGCCTTTTCCATTGCCCTCCTTTTTTTCCCCGGCGGAGGTTGTGATATCAATAATATGACGAGGCCCAGTGTTGATGCCGACTTGCCAGTCAACACCCAATTCTGAAAGGTTGTTTGCGTCAATGTCAACGATGGAAAGAGCAACTTCAATCCGGGCAGAGGGTTTGTCCAGTGCGTTGATCAAATGGGCGTACATGGACATTCTTTCTGGGTTATCCCGTACAATAATGGCATTTAGGGAGGGTTCTGCCTGCACGACAGCACGGCTTGAGTAGCTCCCGCCCATAGGAGAAGATGATGCTTCGCCAGTAACAGCGGCCACATTGGTATCACTGAGCAGACGGGAGAGAATGGTGGCTATGCCAGGCGCTTCAATGCTGGTATCACGATATTGGATCTTACGATCGACCACTGAGGCGTATTTGAGCGGAAAAATTTCCACTGTCAAGGCGCCCGTTTTTTCGCTACGCAGCAATGATTGTTGTTCCAGTGCAGATGCCGTCTGATCAACCAGTTCGAGATAACGGGGAGGGCCTGATACGTAAACCAATTGGTTGCCTGGATCAGGACGCCAGCCAAAGCGCGGTTCCCAAATACCGGAACGTTTCAGAGCTTGCTGTAGCTCCGTTGCGTTAGTTTGTTCAAGCTTAAGCAGGCGCGATTGTATTTCGCTGTTTTTGAATACATACAGCACGCTTCCGTCGTAGTACCAAACCAGATTATAGAGAGAGGATAAGTGTTGCAGAAATTCCTGCGGAGTGTCCTGCTCAAAATAACCGTTAACCTGATCGGTCACCTTATCACTGACAACCACTGAGGCTTCATAATTAGCACCGAAATTAACCAGTACATCCCGCAGGCTTTCTCCTTTTGCCAGATAGTGATAAGGCGTAGGAAACCAATCCAGATCTTGGCTATAAGCAGAGGGGAGCATCACACCGCTGATACTCAACGACAACAGTAAGGAACGGCACAGCCGTTGGAACGGTTTCATGGTTGCCATATTGCCTGTTTCCATTGCGGGACGGATTGGGTTTCCGACAATAAGGTCATGATTTGTTCCAGTAGTTCGATGTGCAGAGTTAGCATTTGTTCCAGTATTTGAACATCCAAACTATCAAGGTTAAGGCGTGCTTCCAGAATAAGATTCTCTGATTCATCTAAGGTCAGCGCGTGGGGAGCATAGCGTCCCCAACGTGTAACCTGTTGCAATAGTCTTTTCAGTAGTTCAGCGCCTGACGTATCTTTTGGGTTATGGCGCCAGCTTAGCGGGCTGGATAACACAAGTTCAGTTCCCTGTTGGCGAAGAAACAGGTTGTAGTTATCAATGTGCAAATGGTAATGCCCTTGTCTATCGGAAACGAAAGGCTGCTGGCCCAAGCGACTGGCCAAATGATTGAGTAGAGTTTGCATGTTTCCTCTAATAATTAGGTCGTCGTCGATTGCCAATAAAAACTGTCCTGTGGCAGACACAGAACACGGGCGCAAAGCCATTTTTGCAAGTGAATGGCCGACTCGCTGTCATGTTCTAAAGCGGTTAGCCACGCCCAACAGGATGACAGTGCTTCAGGAACCGGTGTAAAAGCGGTTAGGTCGTTGCCAGTCTGGAGTGCGTCCAGCCCGGTAAACCAGTTGGGCCATGCTTCGCGAGCCTGGGTTTCCGTTGTCAACAGCAGTTTTTCTAATAGTTGTTTGCGTTGGTTAAGCGCGGTTTGCAAAGATATAACCTCTTGATGATGTTGTTCCCGGCATTGAGATGAGATATTTTCAGCTTGCTGCCAAAAATGCGTTTTAGCACGCAGTTGCCGCTCTTGGATCTGTAACTGATCAAATTCAGTGAACCAGAAATCTATCTCTGGCTCCAACAGACGGAGCCACCAGTCAAATAGCGGCTGTAATACCCAATGCTGTAAAAGATGTCTGTCAGCCAAGTTTATGCGGTCACCCAATACCTTATTCCAGTCACATTCTGGTTCTGCCGCCGCTCTGATGAGCTGTTGTAGGTCATCACGCCGCAAAGCTTGTCCGCAATTTAACCGTCTACGAAACCAAACGGACTTCATCAAGCTTTCCAGCAGATGTCTGGGTAGCAAGCGTTGTAATAAAATAAACTGTTGGCTATTAATAATGTCTCTATTCTGATACTGAATAGCCGATGATTTTCCGAGTAACTGATCCCGGCGTGGAATTCCCGACTGCATAACAGAGATCTTGCGGCCGAGAAACATGCTGGTTCGAGTCTGATTATGTTCTTGCTGGCTCATGCTATGCTCATCTTGCTGCTAGTCACTCTTGTCGATTAAATTAGGAATAGCCTTATTTTATCTGTCAGGCCAATGGTTAACTTGTAAAAAACGTCAGATTATTTTAGCCCATCGTTACTCTTTGCCATACCTGGCTCGACTGGGGGTGCAATTAAAGCGTCTCCGATAGCTTTGAGTGAAGTAAGATTGGCTGGAGAATCCCGCTTCCATTGAAATATCAACAATACTCATCTCGCTATTGAGTAGTAGTTGGTGTGCATAAAGAATGCGGCGTTCACTGATCCAGGCGCGTGGTGATATTCCATATACTGAACGGAACAACTCCTTGAAGGTGGTTAATCCCATACCAAATTCTTTAGCGAATTCACTGAGTTTCCACTCCTTAAGGTAGTGGTTTTCCATAAAACTCTGCAAACGTTCCACTTGGCGGTTGCTCAATTGTCGTAATACTGACATGAGCAAAGTACCCTGTTCTCCAAATGCTAGTAACAATAGCAATTCTTCTGTTCTGAGTTGACCCAATGCTGCGGGGTAATCATGAGCCAGTAGATCGACCAGCCCATTTATACTTTGAGACAACAAAGGCGATGAGGTAAGTGCAATTAATTCGGGTGTTGGCATATTGTGCCGCTCGACCTCACTGAGCAAAGTACCAAAACGTTGCAGAAAACCGTGGAGAAAAGTAGTGCTTAGAGGCAACCAGAGTAGCTTACAGGTATCACTACGCGTTTTTGCTGCATAACTGCCACGACGAACAAAAAGCAGTTCGTTGTGGGAGATATCGTAGGTATTGGTACTATCCTGCCATGTCATTTCACCTTCGAGCAGGATATATATCCCTTCCTGAGGATGTTCTATAACGTTAAAGGCAGGCATGCTACGTTGGAATAGCGAGATATCCATTCCCTTCCCTGATGTTGTGATGCCGTTCATTCTATTGTCCTGGACCTGTTGGTGTATGTCTTAAAAATACAAATCACATTATTATTATTAATAGATATTTTCTTTGGTTTCGCTGTCTGAAATAGACAGGAAGAATAGTTTATGTATTTAACCTGATGGTTAACTATAGCACCTTTTAATTAAAATGGTTTTTACTCGTGGGCCTATTATGTTCCTTGGTCCAGATACCGTATTATTCTCACGTTTTATAAACACTTTATAAACGAAGAGTGAAAAGCGATCAATTTTTCACACGATAACGGTTGCTTATAAATTTCGCACCCTGAGTCATAAACCGAGTCTTTTGTCTTGATTGATATTGATAGTTATCTCCTTATTATTCAGACAATCTATTGGTAATTCAGAATATGTTAGTAATTGTAATGAGTAATGGCTAGGGTAATATTAACGAATCAATAGCTATAGAAGTCAGCGCAAAGTGAAATTCAAATAGCTACGCGTAATATAAATCACTTATTAATAAATTCAATCTGGTTTCAGCTATTTGATCAATCGATAAAAACATAAAATCAACCTAACCGAATTGGATTGTTTATTACAATATTGTTTAAGTAATGTTGGGTTATTAGCAGTAATTTTTATTTATATTAAATTTGTTGTTATTATGTGATTGAATCGTAATAATTAAGAAGCAAATCTGAATTATATTTCATTTGTATTGAACATTGGCGAAATATTTTAAACGCCAATGTTCAGTTCGTATATGCTAGGGGCGAGTTACGGCTCAGGAGCACGATCTTGCCACTGCTCTAGCCAGCGTAAGACTTCTGCGGTAGCTTGGATGAGATCGGCAGGAATATAGTGGTCGATCAGGCCATCCTGATAAAGCGCACGAGCCAGAGGAATCCGTTGTAACACCGGAATACCTTCTTCTTCGGCAATACGTCGAACTTGTAGGGCCTGAGCATCGGTGAACTTGAGCGTGATAAGGGGTAACGGTGTTTCCCCTTTCTTATAACGGATACCTACGGCAATGTGAGTTGGGTTGGCGACAATCACTGATGAGTTCTTGACGCTAGCGCGCATATTGCTTGATTGTAATTCTTGGTGAAATTGGCGTCGTTTGCTTTTTATCTCTGGGCTGCCTTCACTCTCTTTATATTCCCGTTTAACCTCGTCTTTGCTCATTTTAAGCTGTTTAATATGTTGGTAGTGTTCAAAGGCATAATCGGCAATAGAGATCACGATAAGCCCCATGCCGCATACGGTCATGAGCTGGGTTAACATGATTCCGAGTACAGGGATAATGCATCTTTCCCCACATTCCGGTAGGTTCAGCAGCGCTTGTAGATTGCCTGCCAGAGTCACCCAGACCAAGGTACAGAGCAGCCCCACTTTGAGTATCGATTTGATGAATTCCACCAGACTCTTGATAGAGAAGATTCTCTTAGCGCCTTCAACAGGATTGATCTTCTTAATATCTGGCTTGATGGAATGTCCGCTCAGTAGAAAACCGTATTGGGCGAAGTGTGAGGCCAGCGATAGCAAAGCGGAAACGCCCAGAATTGGCAGGCAGAGGTAGACCAGCTCCTGCATCAAGTTTTCAACCACATGGTTTAAGGCTTGGGGAAAGGGTTTATCCAGCAGATTAGCCGGGATCAGCATCAGTTTACTCAGATGCTCTAAATAGTATTCAGACATGACCATCATTATGCCGATTAGCCCCAAGATTAAGGAGGTAGAGACGACTTCGTTACTTTTGGTTACTTGGCCTTTCTTCCTGGCATCTCTGAGTTTCTTCGGGGTAGGCTTTTCCGTCTTTTCTCCACTCATGGCGCCTCCAGGATAGGGATTAACATGCGTACCGGGGAGAGAATTAACAGCACCTTATCATAGGCATGATGCATCAATAATTGGATATAGATAACCAGTAACAGGCTGGCAATCGCGCTTTTGATCGGCATTGCTAACACAAAAACGTTGAGAGAAGGAGCGAAGCGGCTAATCAGTGCCAGCCCGAATTCTGCCAGAAACATGGCAATTAACAAGGGAGCAGCCATCAGGGCGCAGAGTTGCAGCAGATAACTAAACTGGCCGTAGAAAAAATGGAGCCACTGGTTGGTAATTTGAGGGAAAAACTGTGTTACCGGCCAACTGTTATAACTTTGAAATAAGGCGCCAAGCAGACTAAGAAAAGCGCCGCCAGAGAAAAAAAGTGTGATTAGCGTTTGAGTTAATAACAGACCTGTGGGTGAGGTTTGGCTTCCCAGAGAAGGGTTGAGCACTGACGCCATTGTTGCTCCCCGTTGGTTATCTATAATAAAACCGGTGGCTTCCATCGCCCAAAATGGAATAGAAGCGATAAAGCCAATGAGCAAACCAAGCAGGACTTCCTTGCCGAGCAACAATGTCAACTCTAGACTACCTAATGTAGGCAACTGAGTACCTGCTACTGTTGGGTAAGCATAGAGGGCCAGTGAGCAGGCCACGCCGTTGCGGATTAGCCCACCACCTAACATCTGTTTGCTGAGTACAGGAAATATCACAAAGCAGCTCATGATACGTGGTAACAACAGGGTATAAGCCAGCATTTGTTGCTGGAGCTCTGGTAGGGTCATTTGATCAGCGGCACCTTAAGAAAGGTCATGTTGGCGAAGCTATAGAGTTCGTTGCCAAGCCAGGTAGCTGTAGCGAACAGGGTGATAATGACCGCAACTAATTTGATGACAAAACCCAATGTTTGTTCTTGTATTTGGGTGAGCGCTTGGATCAACGAGACCAATGTTCCCACTGCCGCAGCCATGAGTACCGGCGGCAGGGAAAGGATTAACACTAACCAGAGAGATTGGCTGGTGAAATGCAAAATATCAGCATTACTCATATTCAATCTCCATAACTGATGACAAGGCCGTGTGTCAGGCGTGTCCAGCCATCAAGCAGGACAAATAACAGTAATTTGAAAGGAAGAGAGATAGTCATTGGAGAAACCATCATCATCCCCATTGCGAGCAGAATGTTAGAAATAATGAGATCGATGGCAATAAATGGTAGATAAAGAAGAAACCCAATTTCAAAAGCTCGGGTTAATTCACTGACGGTAAAGGCGGGCAACAGTATCAATAGGCTGTCTGGTTCTAGCCGATCTGCGTACTGGCTTGGCCAAATTTGTCGGGTACTGTCGATAAAGAAAGTACGTTCACTGGGCTTAATATGTTGTTTGAGAAAATTCCGGTAAGGTGTCAGTCCCTCTTCCACAAATTTCTCTACTGATTGTGCATTGCTGAATGAAACTTCATTTTGGCGCAGGTAATCTTGAGTGGCGAAACCTACTGGAGCCATCACATAGATAGTGAGGATAATTGCCAATCCGTACATAGCCATGTTAGGTGGGATCTGTTGTACGCCCAATGCGTTACGCAGTAAGGAGAATACCACTGCCAGTTTGAGAAAAGAGGTCGCCATCACCGCAATAAAGGGAAGCAGAGACAGCAACGCCAGACCGATGATGAGATCCAATTCGTTCGGTAGCTGGATCATGGTTGTTTCTCCACGGAGAGATGTTCGACTCTTACCCCCAGACGCCCCTCAATATCGACCAACCGCCCTGAACCCAGGTATTTCTGATTGACAAGAATACGTACTGTACCGTCTGAGGGAACACCAAGATCGAGTAATGAACCGGGTTGCAGGCTGGTGAGTGTCTGTAGATCTAGGGTCTGACGGCCCACTTCAAAGCTGACATGAACCTCCAGGTCGTTTAAGTCCGTTACTGGCAGAGTATCGTCAGAATTGTCAGGAGAGGGGGTGTGCATAGTGATTAACTCCAGTTTATGGTTATGGGATTTAAAGTAGGCCCAAGGGCGTCCTTCCAGATACGCTAATAAAGGGGCATCTGGTTGTTGCTGTGGGGGCAGTAGCAGCACATCCCCTGATTCCAAGGTGCGAAATGCATCTAAAGTTAAGGTTATTGCTCCCCATTGCAGAGAGAGTCGTAATGGAATAGACAGGTGCTCGCCAGGTTGACGTTTTGGCAATATGGCAATTAAGGGGGATGGTTCTGGCAACCAGAGCGGCAATATGGTCCCCGGCCGTTCAAGGCGTAGTCGCAAGCAAGCTGACACAGGGTGTCCTGACACGGTACGCAGTGCTGACCATGACAGAGTGGGTAGAATTTTGCTCTGGTATTCCAGTAGTGCCAGCAGCAGATCTTGAGGGAGCGAGGTCAGATTCGCTTGTTGCAGATCAGGAGCAAGCCACAACGCTAGCTCGGCTGCATGGCAATAAAGGGAAAAAGTTTGCCCCTGCCAATGGGCGATCAGTATCCTGTCCAACGTTTGTGGCGGGAATGCCACATCTAGGGAAAGATGGCTATTATCCCAACTAAATTGTTGCTGGTGGCGACTCAGGGTTTGATGCAGCGTTAATTCTTCCAATGAAACTTTGGATAAGGTTAGGTCATTCATGCATCTTTTTTCCATTCTTCATATACGCTGCGACGTTGACGCGATCCATGTTCACCATCCGTTTGAGACGGAAGGGATAGTTCAACAGTTTGTGTTGGGTAAAGAAGTTGTAGACGTTCAATCAGTTCAAAGCGTGCCTGTTTCAGGAGTTGTTGAGCTGCCGGATTCGCCAAAATTTCGATTTGAAGTTTGCCATGCTCGTTAGTGAGTTGGATCTCAAGCGCCCCCAAGCTAGGGAGTGTCAAGTGTAATGTCGCTGGACGCTGCTGTGTTAGGTCGATGTTGATTTCCACGCTCAGTTTATCGATCAACGCTTCCAAAAGAGGAGATATAGTTGAAGTTGCTTGCATCGTGGCGAGGATGCGCTCTCCTGGCAGGAGTGGGGCTTGTGGGATGAAAGGTGTTTTCCCGTCTGATCCGCCAGAGTAAGAGGATTGAGAGTCAGACTCTTTTGGCTTTGCTACCAACAAATGGTAGGTCTCGATTTCAGCTAGTGTTTTTCTTTCCGTAATGTTGATGTCGTCGGCATAACGGGCAGGTATAGGTAAAGCCAAGTTTGTCTGTTGGTGAGGAGTAGCACTGTGTTGTGTGTCTGGCTGAGATGGGGATCGGCCAGGTGTTGTTTGCATCCCTGTATAATATGCCGGTTCATCGTTTGCGTCTTGCAGTACAGGAATGTCGGTTGTGTCAGGATTGGAAGTCACAGTGATATCAGCCGGTTTTAGGCCAGAATCAGACAAAGCATTCAGGTTCGACTGACGTGTTGGGATTCCGGGTGCTGACAGAGACTCTCTTATCTCGCTAGCAATTTCGCTAAGACGGTGAACAGAGTCCGATAAGCTTTTTTTCTGATTTTGAGGCCGCACAGGTATGTCATGGCTTGGTAATGGTAAGGCTTGCCTGCGCGGATCATCAATTGCCAGAATTGTCGGTTGGGGAGAGTCGGATGAGGGAAGCTCCTCATCTGAGTCATGTGTGGCATGTTGCTCAGCGGTTTTACTATTTGTCGTCGTGTTAGTTAACGGTTGTTCCGTCCGCCGTGTAGTTGACTGGCGTGCGTTGGCGGCGTGAGAGGTGATAGCTAGCTCGAAACGACGTTGCAAATCTGCGTCTGCCTCTGCGGGGGACGACGTTGGGAGGGAGGAGACACCTTTGCCGATAGCTGTCAGTGGGTTCATACTCTTCTGTTTTACACTCTTTCTTGGCGATGGAACTCTTCTTGTTCCAGCTCTTCCTGGTATTCACCTTGGGCACGGATCGCCTCCTGCTGCTGACGACCCAATTCATTAAATTTTTCTTGTTGCTGGCGTGCGTGGTGCAGTACACGCTGACACTCTTGTAATTGACGGAGTTCCTGCTCTACTTTTTCTTTCATTTCAGCCGCTTGTTTTTCCAGTTGCGCTTCATTTTCGCGCAACAGGGCAACTTGTTGTTGCCAGCGTTCAAGGCCCTTACGGTCAATTGGTTGGCCCTGACACAGTTCAAAAAGCCGTTGTTCTTCTTCTATTCGCCATTGACAGTAATCTCGCAAGGCTTGCAAAGCCTGTTGATGGTTTTGACGGGCCATTTGCAGTTTCATTTGTTGCAGGGAAAAATGTTTTTCAGCGCGTTCGACTCGTAAGGCTTTTATACGTTGTAAACGGCTAATCATTATTTTGTTATCTGCTGTAGTAGCGCTAAAGTTTGCGGTAAATCACTTGGCTCATGAGTGCCTTGGCGTAACCAATTACGTATTGCTTCAATGCGTGCAATGGCAGTGTCGGCAACGGGATCTTGCCCCTTTTGGTACTCTCCAATCTGTAACAAAAGCTCTACTTCTTCATATTTAGCCAACCAGTTGCGCAACAGGCCGGCCTGAGCCTGATGTTCAGGGGTGACAATTTGATTCATTACCCTACTGGCGGAACGTAACACATCGATAGCTGGATAGTGATTAGCCGCAGCCAACTTGCGTGACAAGATAATGTGACCATCAAGAATAGAACGGGTCTCATCTGCCACAGGTTCTGTCATGTCATCGCCTTCCACCAATACGGTATAGAGGGCGGTAATCGAACCTTTGTCGGATTGACCCGCACGTTCCATTAATCGTGGCAAAGCAGCGAACACTGACGGGGGGTAACCACGTCGGGTTGGCGGTTCGCCAGCCGCTAAACCTATTTCTCGTTGCGCGCGGGCGAAACGGGTCACGGAATCCATCAGTAGAAGTACACGTTTGCCTTGATCACGAAAATATTCAGCGATTGACGTGGCGACAAACCCCGCTTTAGCTCGCTCCATTGCCGGGCGATCTGACGTCGCGACCACCAGCACTGAACGTTTTAATCCCTCTTCACCGAGATCCGATTCGATAAATTCTCGCACTTCACGTCCACGTTCACCGATGAGCGCCAGCACGGTAACATCAACTTCGGCACTACGAATCAATGTAGATAGCAGCGTACTTTTTCCGCCGCCAGCCGCGGCAAAAATCCCCATACGTTGACCTTCACCACAAGTGAGTAAGCCATCAATAGCGCGCACGCCAAGTGAAAGCGGGTGCTCAATCCGTTTACGACTCATGGGCGCCGGAGCATCCCGATAAACTGGATACCAGGCTTGTGGTTCCGGCAATTGACCACCGGAAAACGGATTACCTAGCCCATCAAGGACCTGTCCTAACAGGTAATCACCTACGCCAACTTGGTGCATAGCTCCGGTTGGGCTCACTTCGGTATTCGAAGAGATACCAAACATCTCACCAAGCGGCGTCAACAAGGCTTGATGCTGTTGGAACCCAATCACCTCCGCCAACAGTGACAGTGTGTTGTCAGGATTGCGTAAGTGACAAAGTTCACCTATCCGTACACCAGGAATAACGGCTTTAAGTAGTGTACCCGTGACCTGAGTAACCCTGCCGCGGATTTGAATTAGCCGGCATTCATTAATGGCGTGGCGCATTTGGCCGGGAATATGGTCAAGGGAAAGCTTCATGATCGTTTATATAACCTCTGCTGCGAACACTATAAAGAAGGGAAAGGGGAAGGGATTGCAACCTGAGTCGGGAGTTTTTAGAAAATGGTTGGAGTTTGCCTGGACGTTCTCTGCTTTACCGATGAGCTTTCCTATTTTATTCACGGCGTATTGTTCATGTTTGATGAGTTTTATACCGGCTTAATGGAACTCTGCCTTGAGTTACGGCGGATTTTGCTAAAAATTCACGACTGATTTTGGCATAGGCATTGGGACGGTATCTTTATAATTTGTTCATTATTAACTCTGATATGACAAGGTAGACTATGGATATTATCCAGAATCATCTTCATTCGATAACTTTATCAGAACCGGGTGCCGGGGTTGCCGCACAACAGGAGCAGGCTAAGGTTGGTCAGTTTCAGGGAGAGAAAGTCGTGTTGGTATCGGCATCTCAATCTTTTGCTGATGCGGCCGAAGAGATGACCTTTGCATTTTCGGAGCGCAAGGATATGCCTCTCTCCAAACGTAAAGTTAGCGATGGACATGCCAGGGTGCGAGAAATTGAGGCGCTGGTGGGTGAATATTTGCAGAAGGTGCCGGATTTGGAGCGTCAACAAAAGGTCAAGGCATTAATCTCTCACTTAAATAACGCTCAACTGACTAATATTGCTCAATTACAGGCTTATCTGGAAAGTTTCTCTGGAGAGGTGAGTGAGCAATTTTATGCGCTAAGTCAGGCCCGTGATGCGCTGGCAGGCAGGCCAGAGGCGCATGCCATATTGACATTGGTTGAACAGGAGTTGTCACGTTTAGCGCAAGAGCAAGGGATTGCTATCGAGTTGGGAGCTCGTATTACGCCTGATGCCACGACAGCCGCTAAAAATGGGGTTGGCAATTTGCAGGCATTGCGCAACATCTATCGTGATGCGGTGATGGATTATCAAGGGCTGTCGGCCGCCTGGCGGGATATTCAATCCAATTTCAAAAGTAGCTCCCTGATGGAAGTAACAGGATTCATCATGAAAGCGTTAAGCGCTGATCTTGATAGCCAACAGCGGCAACTTGATCCGATTAAGTTGGAACGTGTGATGAGTGACATGCATAAACTCCGTTTGCTTAACAGCTTATCAGTTCAGGTTGAGCAGTTATGGAAAAGCGTGGTAGGGGGGGAAAGTCATGGCATACGGGCCTTCTGACCTTATGGGGGATGTCGTTTCTCTGGTTGAGAAACGTTGGGCCAATGTGCGGGATGTTGAAATGCTCGGTCATGCTTTGGGATTGCAGAATAGCCAAATTCAAATTCATTTCTACCGGGAGCTGAAACGGGTGATTCGATTGATTCCGGTAGAAGTGTTCAGTGATGAAGAACAGCGCCAAAATTTGCTTAATGCTTGTCAACTGGCGCTGGATACAGCAATTGAGAGAGAAGAAGACGAATTGTGGTCGGGAGAGGGAGCGCCATGAACTGGATAGAGCCACAGTTGCTCCAGTTTTGTCAGGATTTGGGTATGGAGATGTCTGATGTTTCTAGCCCCTTGATCCAAATCGATTTTGAGTATTCTGGTACGTTACAAATTGAACGCTATGGCGACACATTAACACTTTGGCTGGCTCGTGAAATTCCCTGGCATCAGGGAAAAGAGGTAATGGTTAAGGCGATGCTGCTCACTTTCAGTGGTCAGGGGCCCGAACTGCCCTTGCGTTGTGGCTGGTTGGGGGAAGATCGCCTGTTATTGTTTGTGACACTAGATGAACGCGAGATAACCTTGCCCTTGTTGCATCAGGCATTTCGTTCTTTATTAAGAGTACAGCGTGAGGTGCTCGCTTCGTGAGCAAAATCGCTGCCGCCCATATAGGAATTGAACAACTAACGGCGATCAGTCGGGAAGAGATAGAGGTTAGTTTACCTGATCGCTACGCATTATTGCCCGATGGTCAATCCGTTGAGACTCACTCTGCACGTCTTTATCCCGCTAACAAGGCTGATCAGGCTTTGTTGGCTTTTGCTTGCCCGCAAGATGGGTTTCATTCTCTGTTGCGTCCACATGATTTCCGTCAGGCGGTTAGTAGTCTGCGGACAATTTTGCAACAAGATAATGACGTCAGGGTACAGCATGCTGTCTCCCTGTTGGAAAAAATGAATCAAGATGAACAGTTGTTGCAGATGGCTCTGCACCTGTTGCACAAGGTATGACCATGACTCTCAGTGCTAAACAGCAGAGCGCTCTGTTGCTGCTCGGCTGGCTTCAACTTCAATACGGTCATCCCGACCGAGCTCGTATTTTATTGGATGCATTACTGGCTTTGCATCCTGAACATCAGGAGGGGCGCCGTGCCCTAGTGGTTTCATTACTTAAACTGCAAAAGGGGAGCATGGCAAAAGAACATTGTACGCTCTTAGAAGAGCAGGGTGAGCAAAGCGCCGCTCTCTGGCTTTGTGTTAGCCGTGCCTGTCAACAAGAGGGGAACTTGGAAGAAGCACGCAGTGCTTATCAGCGTTATCTCGCTCAAGGGGCCCTATTATGAGCCGTGGGCTTGAGTTATTGCGTCTGATTGGCGAGCGTAAAGACATCATGTTGGCAATATTGTTGCTAGCTGTGGTCTTCATGATGGTATTACCGCTTCCGCCTATTCTGCTTGACATTTTGATCGCCATTAATATGACCATCTCTGTTGTGCTCATGATGATGGCGGTCTATATCAATTCGCCTTTGCAGTTTTCCGCCTTTCCTGCGGTTTTGCTGGTAACCACGCTATTTCGTTTGGCGCTTTCCGTCAGTACCACTCGAATGATCCTGCTGCAAGCGGATGCCGGGAAGATAGTCTATACCTTTGGTAATTTCGTTGTCGGCGGCAACCTGATAGTCGGGATAGTGATCTTCCTGATTATTACTATTGTGCAATTTATCGTTATAACCAAAGGTTCGGAACGCGTAGCTGAGGTTAGCGCTCGTTTTTCCCTTGATGCCATGCCCGGTAAGCAGATGAGTATCGACGGAGATATGCGTGCTGGCGTTATTGACGTTAATGAAGCCAGGGAGAGGCGTAGCATTATCGAAAAAGAGAGCCAGATGTTTGGTTCGATGGATGGTGCGATGAAATTTGTTAAGGGTGATGCGATTGCGAGCCTCCTTATCATCTTTGTCAACATCTTGGGCGGAATAACCATAGGCGTCACCCAGAAAGGGATGTCGGCGGCTGATGCATTGCAGCTCTACGCCATTTTGACCGTTGGTGATGGCATGGTCTCTCAGGTTCCGGCACTACTGATCGCTATCACTGCGGGCATCATTGTTACGCGGGTTTCGTCGGAAGACTCCTCGGATCTGGGTAATGAGATTGGCGAGCAGGTCGTTGCCCAACCAAAGGCACTGCTGATTGGCGGTGTTTTATTGGTGTTATTTGGCCTGATTCCGGGATTCCCTACATTAACCTTCTTCATGCTTGCACTGGTGGTAGCGGGTGGCGGTTATTTTCTATTCCAACGCCAGCGGCAAGCCAGCGCCAGCCAGCAAGCGGATCTTCCTAGCCTATTAGCCCAAGGGGCAGGCGCACCGGCAGCCAAACCTAAATCCAAGAGCGGCAGTAAGGCCAAAGCTGGAAAACTGGGTGAGAAAGAGGAATTTGCTATGACGGTTCCTTTACTTATTGATGTAGATGCGGGATTACAGGCTGAACTGGAAGCTATTTCACTGAATGATGAATTAATACGGGTACGACGCGCCCTCTATTTGGATTTGGGCGTACCATTTCCCGGTATCCACTTGCGCTTTAATGAGGGAATGAAGGAAGGGGAATATCTGATCCAGCTACAAGAGGTACCTGTTGCCCGTGGTCGGTTGCGTTCAGCGCATTTACTGGTGCAGGAACCGGTCAGCCAGTTGGAATTACTGGCTATCCCTTATGAAGAAGGGGAACCTCTATTACCTAATCAGCCTACCTTGTGGGTAGCCGAAGCACATCAGGAACGTTTGGTGAAGTCCGGGCTGGCGTTTTTATCAATGTCTCAGGTGATCACCTGGCATTTGTCACATGTGCTGCGGGAATATGCCGAAGATTTTATTGGTGTGCAGGAAACCCGTTATCTTCTGGAACAGATGGAGGGTAGTTATGGTGAATTGGTCAAGGAGGCCATGCGCATAATTCCATTGCAGCGGATGACTGAGATATTGCAACGGTTGGTCGGTGAGGACATCTCTATTCGCAATACGCGCGCGATTCTTGAAGCTATGGTGGTATGGGGCCAAAAGGAAAAAGACGTAGTGCAGTTGACGGAATATATTCGCAGCAGTCTCAAGCGTTACATTTGTTACAAGTATGCTAATGGCAATAATATCCTGCCTGCTTATCTGTTGGATCAGCAGGTAGAGGAGCAGATCCGGAGTGGTATTCGCCAGACGAGTGCGGGTAGCTACTTAGCGCTGGACCCGGCGGTGACGCAAAGTTTCCTTGAACAGATGAAAAAAACGGTGGGCGATCTAACGCAGATGCAGAATAAGCCGGTGTTGATCGTATCAATGGATATTCGCCGTTATGTACGTAAGTTAATTGAAGGTGATCACCACGGCTTGCCAGTGCTCTCGTATCAAGAGTTGACTCAACAGATCAATATCCAACCGCTTGGTAGAGTATGCCTATGAAGCATGATCCGCTTATCCCTTGGTTTGAGGAGCGAGGTTATTCGGTGCAGCCTCATTGTATGGGGAATAGCCCAATTCCTCTTGGCTGGCGTGTGTGGTGTGAAGGCTGTGAAATTGCCTGGCGCTATGATGCGCCGCGAGTTTGGATCGTGATGTTACGTCGTACCCAGCAGAGGCGAGGATTGGCTAATCCGTTTGCGCCTCTTTATCTGTTGGCACAAGCAACGATGGCAGTGTTTGGGCCCGGTAGCCGCCTTTATGGTCAAGTGAATACGCTGGTTGACTCTCCCCTTAATGATGAACGTTTGGCCCGGTTTTACCGCCGCTGGACAGGCGCGAGTGAAGTCTCGCCTGGCTGGTTCGAGTTAGAAGCCAGTTGCGTTATATCGTTACATCAAATGAGAAAACAACAAAAAAAAGTCCAACTTTGACAGGAAGAATCAATATCTCTCTTTATTATAGGAGTCACTGATGCAAGAGAAACCTAACGCCAAAGTACTGCAAGCGGCTGAGGCAGCCATTAAGGACAGCGATCACAGACTGCAACTATTGCAGGAGATGTGGCAGTCTCTTGGCATCAGCCCCAATGTGGGTACAGAACTGTTTGGTCATACTGACGTTACTTTGGTTCAGAGTGCTGAACAAGAGTTGCTGACAGAAGTTAATCGCTTACGGAGCAACCAACCTCCCTTTCTGGAAGAGGGAAAGCGTCTCCGTCGTCCACCTCGTATGCGTGGCATTATTGTATAAGGAGTTTGAAGGTGGAAATTAGGCCATATCAAAATGACCCACAACTTTTCTTAAAAGATCTGGAGAAGGTTTCGCTAGAGCAACTACAAGGTTCTGGATCTTCGGAGCTTGATGAGCTGGTTAAGCTTATTCTTGATAAAAAGATCAAGATTGAAGCAAAGTATGATTCGAATAGGGATAAGAAGGTATTTAACGACGTGGTCATTACCAAGGATGGTAAAGGCGATGAAGAACTCCTGAAAAAACTGATTGCCTATTTTCTGCCAGCGGACGCTGTTGTTAAGGGTGGTCACTTAGATAGCCAAATAAAAAACGGGATCGAGAATCTTAAATCTTTCTTGAATAGCCCAACATTCAAAACTGACTGGACATTAAGAGATTTCCTAGCTGCGGTTCATTTTAATTTAACGCCGGATCGTCTTGATGATGATGTAATCAATATATTTGTTTCTGTTATGTCAGGTCATGATAAAAAACGACGTGATTTGCGTGATGAACTGGCGGCATTGACCGCAGAATTAAAGATTTACAGTGTTATTCAGTCGGAGATTAATGCGAAATTATCAGCAGAGAATGGTGAACAGAAACTTGATATTAATAATACATCTTTTAATTTACGGGACTATGAGAAATATGGCTTTAGCAATGAGACTGTTTTTAAAGATAGTGCTGAATATGATTTGTTAAAAAAGATGTTTCCTAAATTAGACGAAAAAATCTCCATTAAGGCATTTTTAGAGAGTCCCAATAAGCAAAGCGGCGCTATGACAGGACTGGAGAATTCTTACGAATATGACAAGGATAATAATAAGTTAGCCAACTTTTCGACTTCAGTTAATGATCGCGTAAATCCACTAAATAACACGGTCCAAGAAAAAACAACGCGTTTAAATGAAGTGAGTTCCCGTTATAACGCGGCTATTGAAGCGTTAAACCGTTTTATCCAGAAATACGACAGCATTATGCGCAATATTCTCGGCGCAATTTAAGGAATGATTATGGAGCATCAAGAAACACCTACGACTTCTGACCAGTATGCACAAGAACTGGAATCTTTTCTTCATGATGGCGGCACCCTTGCCATGTTGAAAGATATTTCTAGTGATACGTTGGAGCAACTTTACTCATTAGCGTTCAACCAGTATCAGTCAGGCAAGTGGCAGGATGCACATAAGATATTTCAGGCTTTGTGTATGTTAGATCACTATGACTCCCGGTTCTTCCTTGGATTGGGGGCATGCCGTCAGGCAATGGGGCAACTGGAACAGGCCGTTCAAAGCTATAGCTACGGAGCGATGCTTGATATTAATGAGCCCCGTTTTCCATTTCATGCTGCCGAATGTCTCCTGCAATTAGGAGAACTTGATGGGGCTGAGAGTGGCTTCTACTCGGCCCAACAGCTTGCGGCAGCTTCGCCGGAACAGGCCGCTTTGGCTGCCAGTTCTAGCGCAATGTTAGAAGCTATTACAATAAAAAGGACTCAGGAAAATGGTTCAAGTCAGTGAATCTAAAGTTCCTCTACCGAGGATCAACAGTTTTCAGACTGATGAAATCCTCGCACCGTCTAAAAGCGAGGGACTCGTTACGCCTAGCCAGGCGGGTAACTTGCCGTCTTCTGATGCGGCTAAGGCTAAGTCACGAGGAGTCTCATTGCCAGCGCCATTGGCAGTGATGAATGCTCACCCTAAACCAGAAGACATGGTTAAGCTCGAATCAGATATGCAAGAGGTGATGCAGGCAAAAGAGCTGTCAAAGGCGATGATAATAAAGCTGACAGAAGTTTCGCGGTTATCCTCAAAGGAGATGATAGAAAATTTGCTTTCCTCTGAGGCAATAGAGCTTGAACTGGGTAAATTGGCTAGCGAGCATGAGAGTAATCAAACGAATCTCAAGCTCCAAGATATCCAGCGAGCACGTCAACAAAGCTTGCAGAAAATGGATGAGAACCAACAGAAGATCAAAGAAGCTGAAAGTTCAGCCAAAGAGGCGCAGAAATCTGGATTGTTTTCTAAGATCTTTGGTTGGATCAGTGCGATTGCTTCAATTGTGGTTGGTGCAATTATGGTTGCTACCGGCGTTGGTGCGGTAGCAGGCGCTTTGCTGATCGCTGGTGGGGTAATGGGCGTGGTTTCTCAGGGACTACAACAAGCAGCCCAAGATGGTTTAATCAGCAAGGAAACCATGAAATGGTTAGGGCCAGTCATAACCGTGATTGAGATTACGATGGCGGTGGCAGCCGCAGCGGTCAGTTTCGGTGGTTCAGCAGTCGGAATGATAGCCAAGATGGGCGCTAAGATGGGCAAAGCAGTTGCTGACGTGGCATCTAAGATTGGTAGTAAAGTTGTAGAGGTTGGGGCGAAGGTCGCGGCTGAGGTAGCATCCAAGGTTGCAGTAAAGGCGGCGGAGTTTTCTGTAAAAGTTGCTGGTACGGCGGCAAATACTATGACTCATAGCTTGAAAGTGGGTATGCAGGTGAGCGATATAGTGGTTGATGTTGCTAATGGTACCGCTCAAACAACCAATGCTGCCTTCCAGAGTAAAGCGGCTAACCGGCAAGCTGATGTACAGCTCTCACGTAGCGAATTGACTGCATTTCAGGCTGTTATGGACAGGCTCAAAGAGGAGTTGTCCCAACTGGTAGAGTCTTTCCAACATGTGATGGAAATGATTTTCCAGATGCTTAATGCCAGGGGAGACATGATAAATAACCTTGCCAGCCGACCACAGGAAATTTAAGGAGTAATGAAGATGGAAGCTATTAATAATGCCAGCAGTTCTCAGGTAAGCAATGTCAATAACAGTGTTGATATTGTGATTGACAAAATCTCCATATCGACACCGACAACACATGAAGCCGCTATTCAACAGCCGGGAAAAGCTAAGCTTACAGATAAGGTTGAATTGATTGCACCGAAACAGGGCCTTGATCTCGGTCGCTTAGAAGATGTCAGGAAGCAATTAACTAGCACGCTAGATATGTTGTCGCTACTTTTTGAGATTGCCAAAAAGATGCGTGAATTGGGTATCTTGCAGCGTGACACCGAAAATAAAGCGTCCATTGATGCGCAGAAGTCACAAGTGGATGAGATGCGACATGGCGCCAAGCTGATGATTGCTATGGCTGTGGTTTCAGGTTTAATGACGCTTGGTTCAGGGCTGGTAGGTGGTTTCTCTGCTTTTAAAAATAGTCAGGCAGTGAAACAGCAGAAGATATTGGAAAATAGGATTGCCGGCCGTAACGAATTGATCGACCTTAAGATGCAACAGTCCGGTATCAGAGATGCGGATCGCGCGGAGATTGGTAAGGTGTGGGAAAAAGATCAACTTGGTGATAAGAGAACCCTGGAACATTCTACCTTAACTATTAATATTCGTAATAACACCCAGCAGGTTTCTAGCTCAGTGATAAGCTCTTTGGCGAGTGTGGCTAATAATGCGGTGCAAGTAGAACAGGGACTTTCTCAGGCTAAAGCTAAGGAACATGAAGTGGATTCGTCTATTGCTCAGCATGAAAAACAAAAGAGCGAAGACCAAATTTCATCGACTATTAATTTCATGAGAGATGTTTTGCAATTATTGCAACAACTATCTCAGAGTCATAATCAAGCATGGCGCGCGGCGACTGGCGTAGTCTAATGCTGGCAGAGTAGATCCGTGTTGGATAATAAGTTTGAGCGTACCGGGAGGTGCGCTCTTATCGATGGATGCTGCTATTTGAGCTCGTTTTTAAAATCCACTAATAGCGTTAAAGGTAAAAGTATAGAAAAGCGAAAATACCAAATTAAGATTTTAATCTTTGACAGGCAGAATGTGTTAAGGAAAAAAAACACGCTCCTATGCTCTGGTGTTTGGTTTTTGATAATCACCGGAGTGACCTTTTTATTAAAAGAATTGCCCTTGAGTGACAGAGTCACAAAAGATGATGGTAGTAAACTGGCCCCCTTTTCTGCGGGAGTAACCCGTTTGCTTGACCATTCGGTAATTCAATTTGGTCTGATTGCCTTCTCTAGCAGGAGTAACCCATGGATGTGATAGCCATCGTCAACCAAGTTTTGTCTGAATTTGCTGCTAAATTCGGCTTGCCGCACCTGGCTTTAAATCATGAAGGTGTGGCTGCTCTCTGTTTTGATGAGCATCTTCACCTCTCTTTGATCTTAATTCCTGAACGTGATCAGCTCGTTTTACAGATAGATGTAGCTGATATCACTGCGGTTGGCGAAGGGATTTTCCGTCAATTAGCCAGTTTTAATCGTCATTGGTATCAGTTTGATCTTCATTTTGGTTTTGATGAGTCAACGCTGATGGTACAGCTTTATCGGCAAATGTCAGCTAGCCGGTTAAATCTGGCTCTCTTTGAAGAAAGTCTTTCAAGTATGTTGGATCATGCTGAGTTTTGGCAGGAGTTATTGCAAGCTCAACTTCCGTCTGACTCTCAACAGAGCGAATCTTTGGGAATGCGAGTATGAAAATTGAAAATTCGTTTCCCATTCATTTAACAAACGTGTCCCATGAAAATAATAGTCTTTGTTGTGGCCGTCGGGTTACATCAGGGCACATACCGCAAAATGTTCATGAGCCACTTTCTGCGGTGCTGAGTAGAGGCCTTATCATGGGGCTTGAACATGAGACAACATTGCAGCGTTTGTTGGATGGGCAGCATACTCCGTTGTCACAACGTAGGATCAGCCTGCCATGACCAAAATAGGGCTGGTCTTGTTGTGTTTGCTAATGACCGGTTGTGTCAGTGAGGCTGTTGAGCATGAAGCATCACGTCTGATTGAGGGAGAGGTGACCATGCCGGTTTCTCTGCCCAAAACGGCAGACGTTGAGGTGTCGTTGCTTACTGTGGTTGAAGGTAAAGTGTTGACTGTGGGTGAGATGTATTATCGTTTGGACATGTTACCCCTCACTTTTTCTACGCGTTTAAGTCCACAGTTTTCTCATAGCGAGCTATTCTTAAGGGTTCGTTTACGTTGGGACGGGAAACGGGCAATACAGGCGAAAAGCCAACAACGAGTTGTTGCAGGAAAAAGAATTGTCGTGCAATTGTCTCCCCTACCGTGTTACCCAGAATGTCTATGAGTTTTATACCCGTTATCTTTCAAGCTGCCTCTTTGTTGGCTGTACTCGCTCACCCCGGTCACATAGTTCGCTATGCTCCCGGGGATTCGCGCCCTTGCCGTCGCGATGCATCTTGAAATCCATAGGGTATAAATATTTCTTCATTAATAAATAAGGCAATAATATCGTCTTTTAAATTTTTAAATACTATTTAATTTATATGGCTTTATATCTTATAATTTTATGTGATATTTTTTTATCCAGTGTAATCTAATATATTTTTAATATTAAATATCTATAAAATAATAGATTGATATTGTGAATGCTAATTTTACGATTGTAATTAAATATTATCACCTATAATTAAATAAAAACTATTTAATTATAGGTGAAATAAGATTGGTATCCACAGAAATACTTAATCTAATATTTTATGCCGATTATAGTATTATAAGCTTCACATCTCCTATATTATTGGCTCAGGTAAATATAGTTAATATTTTTCCTCCCTATATCATTTCCTTCTATTTCTTGAACTTGATTATATTTTTTCTTTTATCTTAAAATGTTTAACTGCATTTATATGTGTAAG